>JACZYK010000011.1 GCA_022571135.1 Bacteroidota bacterium | reverse complement strand
TTCGAAATCCTCACCGATCACGCGTTCACGCCTGATACGCATCCGGATCCGGAGGCCCGCATCAGCAGGGCTCTGGCGGAAGTTATCTGAGCACATTTTAGCGAGCATCCCCCCACTTCCTACGATAAAATAACCGGAGGATTCCCCCGGCTTCAGCCGCGGGGAGGATGTCAAATGGGATACTCTCCCCTACTCAGGTACGGTGCCCTGAACCCACTCTGCCGTCCCGTCGGCAAACAACTGCTTCTTCCAGATGGGCACTCGTTTCTTCAGTGTGTCGATCAGATATCGGCACGCCTCGAAGGACGCAGCGCGGTGTGGTGTAGCCACTCCGATAACGACGGAGGCTTCCGTCACGGGAACCGTTCCCAGGCGGTGAATCACGACCGCCCGCAGGACAGGCCACCTCGATTGTGCCTCCCCCACCATTCGATGGATCTCTGCCCTTGCAAGATCGGGCGCCGCGTCATAGGCCAAATGAGTCGTTTCCTTCCCATCCGTGAATCGGCGTGTGGTACCGATAAACAGATCGATGGCCCCGCCTTCAGCCTGCCTGAGGAAAGCAGAAATGCCATCAATATCGATACGCTCCTCGGTCAGACCGACCATGATCGAACCACTTCCTGAGCTGCCCATTTCATTTTTTCAGATTTAACCACCACTGACCGGTGGGATCACGTTTATGACCGTTCCGTCATCGAGAATGTCGTCGAGCGAGAGAAACGCCGAATCTGTGGCAAGCCTCAGATAGGGTTTATACTCTTTCAACGGCGCATAACTCTCCGCCAGACGATCCAATAAGACGGCGCCGTGACTGTCGTCCGGCATTTCAATGTCTTCCTCGATTCGTCCCGTTAGCTCTCGCACGACTGCAAAGTAGCGGACCGTTATCCTCATCATATCACCCGCCATCTTTCAAAGATCAGCCAGGATCGATTTGACGGCTTCCAGGTCGGGCAGATCTCCAGCATTCTCGAGCACCTCTGCGTAATGGACCCTACCGGTTCGATCGATCACGAATGCGGCGCGGCGGGCTATGCGATCGAGATTCATTTCGTTGTGTGAAACCACGTCCTTTGGGCGTGGTCATGTCTGTTTAGTTTTACTATGACACACTGTTGTCATAGGGCGCCTATATATTGAAACTAAGTTCTTTGTCGTCGTGGTAAACGGTTGTGCGAGAAATTCCTCTCGCACGTAAAACCATACAGGTAAGCACCGCAGAGCGAAAATGAAGTTCTGCAACAAACTTGCTATTGGTAGGGTGGGAACGTCACCCGAACCGTCCCGACCATGGTTGGGACAAACGCCCCTGAAGACTGTGTAAGAGGTAAGCATGATCTCAACATTATGCCATACTGGCGGTCGTTGAATGGGGAATCCACCACCTCAGGTGGTGGTAGTTCAATGGGGTACGGGGGACTTCAAATACCTGAGGAATGCGACGTCCACAGCGACATTGATCGGGATCGCCGTGCTCCTGATCGTCGATACTCCCTCGCTTGTCTTTGTCTGGCAGGTGACCGCCGGGTGGATTCTGATTAGAGCGTCGTTTGGAGTGCTCAGAATCTGGCCGGGCATGGAACGGGCGCCGCTGGGCCGAACCGGACATCGATAGGGGCATGGTATCGGTTTCAAACAGGGCGTTTCCTTCTGAGATCAGCCTCCCAATTCACGCCCCGTATTTCTATCTTTGGAGCCGCATCCGCCAGTCATCTTCAACCCGAAAATATTCATACGTCTGATGCCCACCGCGCATTACAATCGTGTAAAGGAATTCATGAAGAAAGTCGGCCAGGACACGCCTGACCGGCTGACGACCCCTGACGAAAAAATCCGGATACTCCGTGCGAAACTCATCCTTGAGGAAGCCATCGAGACCGTGCACGCCCTGGGCGTCGAAGTCAGGGCAGGAGGGGAGAAGGGACCTCCAATCGACGAGAAATCGCTTCATTACTCCGCACCGGGGGAGGTCGATGTCGTTGAAGTCGTGGATGGATGCGCAGACATTTCCGTCGTTACGATTGGGACGCTTATTGCGTTCGGGGTCGACGACGAGCCCGTTCTCGAGGAAGTCGACGAGTCGAATCTTCGGAAGTTTGAACCAGGTAGTTATAGCAGGGAAGACGGGAAGTGGATTAAACCTCCAGGTTGGACACCGCCGGACATCAAGGCTGCGATCAGCCGCGGAAACGGGTATTAAAATGCAAGACCACGCTTATTACCGATACCGGGTACGACCCCGCCTGATCATACTTTGCGTCGCCCTCGCTTCGTGCGCGCCCGCGCCACAAGGAGCTTCGACGCTCGATCTCCGAACGGAGGCAATCTCGTTTCCGTCCTTGAGTCCGAGCGGCGAACCGTTCCTCGCGAAGGGGACCGATGGGCGGCTGTATGCCTCCTGGATCGAGGCCTCCGGCACCGGCGGCCACCGACTCCGACTGAGCCGGTTCGATCCGGAAGAAAACAGCTGGTCGACGCCCGGAACCATCGCAGAAGGCGAGGACTGGTTCGTCAACTGGGCCGACGTTCCCTCGATCACGGTTGGATCGGACGGAGAGATGGCCGCTCACTGGCTCGCCCGGAACGGGAATGGACGTTATGCCTACGGGATTCTCGTGTCCACTTCCGAAAACGGAGGCGGTACGTGGTCGGAGCCCATCTGGCTGCACGATGACAACTCGGCCACGGAGCACGGATTTGCGGCCGTCGTCCCGGATGCATCGGGAGGATTCACGGCGGTCTGGCTCGACGGGAGGAAGTACGCATCGGGCGTGAACGAGATGACGCTCGTGGCCAGGCGTTTTGCATCCGGTCGTCGGGCGGACGGATCGCCATCGGTCGAGACCTCCGAAGAGGTGCTTCTGGACGAGAAAACGTGCGACTGCTGTCCGAACGCGGCCGTAGTGACGGCTGCAGGCACCACGTTTGTAGCATACAGAGATAGATCCGAAGACGAGATCAGGGATATCTTTGCGGTCAGGCGCGTCGACGGTGCGTGGGCCGAGCCCACGCGTATCACAGAGGACAACTGGCAGATCAGCGCTTGCCCGGTCAACGGGCCGGCGATCGGCACTCGCGAAGACAACCTTGCCGTCGCGTGGTTCACGGCCGCCAATGACACGCCGCGGGTACAGATGGCCTTCTCGACGGACGACGGAATCTCGTTCGACCCTCCTATTCGCGTGGATGAGGGCTCTCCGACGGGGCGCGTGGGAGTCGTCATGGAAGAGACCGATCGCGCGATCGTGATGTGGATTGAATCGGGCACGGGGGATTCCGACGCCGGAATCATGGTGCGCCGCGTTCATCGAGACGGTGCGATCTCGAATCCGACGATTATCGCCCGAACCTCGGCTTCGAGGGCGTCGGGCTATCCGAGGATGGCGCTTCTGGAAGAGAAGCTTGTGTTCCTGTGGACGCAGACAGGCGACGATCGGCGGGTCGTGTCGGCGATCTCCGAATTCATAGGTGGATCGTAGATCTTTCCAGTCTAACACGAAACAGGTGATGGGCAAGAAGTCAAAAAACAGAAAGAAGGGAAGAGCGCGCAGCGCACAGCAGCCAGAAATAAAGACCAGAGCGTTGTGGACGGCGGTCGTATTCGCCGCGATCGGCATGGCGCTTTCGCTCTATGCGACACGGCTGACGTTCACGATCGCGACGCAGGGCATAACGGGATCGAGCGGTTGTTCGATCAACGAGTGGATCAACTGCGACCTGGCTCACGCGTCGAGCTACGCGCGCCTGCTGGGAATTCCGGTCGCGTGGTGGGGGCTCCTGTTCTATCTCTTCGCGGGGCTGTCGGCGCTGTTTGGGGCCATGTCGTCGAATCGCCGGAGCGCCTCGGCCTATGTGAGTGCAGCCTGGATTCTCAGTATCGGAGCCGTCCTGTTTTCCGTCTATAAAGCCACTGACCTCTGGCAGCTCAGGGTGCTGTGCCCGGTTTGCGTCGGAATGTATCTGGCGAATGTCGGTCTGATGTTTTCGCTTC
The DNA here is from genome assembly GCA_022571135.1 of Bacteroidota bacterium. Taxonomy (GTDB): domain Bacteria; phylum Bacteroidota; class Rhodothermia; order Rhodothermales; family UBA10348; genus JACZYK01. Next base: position 16,519 of record JACZYK010000011.1, on the reverse strand, counting down.
CGTCCGGACTGAACGTACGTGTGCGCCAGTGGGGCTCGTTTCTGTCCGATTATGTCCATGCTCTCAGGGGCAGAGACTCCAGCCTTCTTTTTGCACCGAAACCGGGTGCGATGCTCCTTACGATAGGGATCTTGTTCGGAGTCGGTTACGCCGGCGTCCTCAATTACGAGAGGGGAATTACGGTGCAGAGCAACATTAATTTGGATGCGTCGACCAGGGCCCACTTTCGTCAGACGCCGATTCAGATTGCGACAGATCCACAGGCGGGAGTCTGGGGAAATCCAGAAGCAGAACTGACCATCGTGGAGTTTGCCGATTTCCAGTGCCCGGCGTGCCGGGAGTCGGCTTTACATCTCAGGACGGCGCTCTGGGAATTTCGGAACGACATCAAATTCGTCTTCATGAATTTCCCGCTGACGCAGCACAATCTGGCCAGACGCGCTGCCAGCGCGAACATCTGCGCCGGGGAATTCGGTGACTTCTGGGGTTTTCACGACCAGTTGTTCGAGAACCAGGTATCCCTCGGAAATCCGCTTTATACGCGTCTGGTCGAGGAGAGGGGATGGGACACTCAGGCCTTCGGAGAATGCATGGCCAGACAGGACGTGGAAGCGCGGATCGACAGAGACCTGGAAGCCGGCCGGGCGACCAAACTGAGCTCGACTCCGACCATCTTCATCAACGGCAGAAAGATTTCGTACTGGAACAACTACGATTTCATTCGCGCCGTCATCCGGAAAGAGCTGAGCAGGCTGTGATCGGGAGGCCGGTTCGCAGTATCCTGCGCGGTATCGTCCCGAAATCGATTTTAAGAGGCGGTGGCGATCAAAATCATCGAAATAAAAGCCCGATGCAGCGACCCAGACCGGATCCGAGGGATTCTTAGAAGCCGCGACGCCCGGTTCGTCGGCGAGGATCACCAGATCGACACCTACTACCGCGTGGATCAGGGGCGGCTGAAGCTTCGGCGGGGCCGGATCGAGAACAGTCTTATCTACTACGAAAGGCCCGATGACGAAGGGCCGAAGCGCTCGGACGCCAAGTTATTCCGAATCACAGCAGACTCGGGGCTGAAGACCGTCCTCGACGCCGCCCTGGACGAATGGGTCGTGGTCGACAAGCGCCGTGAGATCTATTTCATCGACAACGTCAAATTCCACATCGATCGGGTGGAAGGGCTCGGGACGTTCGTCGAAATCGAGGCTATCGATGAAGCGGACGTTTTCGACGAGGCCGAACTCCGCGAGCAGTGCGAAAAGTATCTGAGCCTGTTCGATATCTCGCCCGAGGACCTCGTCGACCGGTCCTATTCCGATCTTCTGACCGATTGAGTTCATCGTCGACTCAGCCTTGCCTCTCTCCCCGGGAATCCCGTATACTTTTTCCGTCCTGGATGATTGATCCGGGCAGCCGGGATCTTCGGAGCTGCTCTCCACGCAGCCGGGATCCTCGAAGCCGCTTTACACCCACATTGTCTGAGGCAAGTCCATGAACAAGTACATCACCGAGTTCATCGGTACGTTTTTTCTGGTCCTCACCATCGGGCTGACGTTCGCCACCGGAACGCCGTTCGCGCCGCTCGCCATCGGTTCCGTCCTCATGGTAATGGTCTACATGGGAGGCCATATCTCGGGCGGTCACTACAATCCGGCCGTGTCGCTGGGCGCGATGATGCGCGGAAAACTGGAGACGGCCGAGGCCGTCAAGTATATGATCTATCAGGTCCTCGGCGGAGTTCTCGCCGCGGTCGTGAGCTACTGGCTTGTAGGAGGGACATTCGCGCCGGCGCCTGCCGGGGGAATGATGCAGGCCCTCGTCGCCGAATTCCTTTTCACATTCGCCCTCGTTCTGGTGGTATTGACGACGACCACTGCCGACGAAACGGCCGATAATTCGTATTTCGGCCTCGCCATCGGCTTCACTGTCATGGTCGGCGCTTTTGCGGTCGGTGATATTTCAGGCGCGGCGTTCAATCCTGCCGTCGGGCTCGGAGCGATCTTCATAGACGCGACGATGGGATCCGGGGGATTCGGCGATGTCTGGATTTATCTCTTGGCCCCGTTCGCGGGTGGAGCAGCAGCAGCATTCGTATTCAAGCTGCAGCACAGCTAGGGCCAAGCCTCTGCTGGACCTGCTATCCGGCTTCACCGGAGTGCTTCTCCCTCATGGAGCATAGCCCGAGATAGAGCACGATCGGAATGGTCTTGCGTTTGGCCGGACCCTGCAGATCGATGGTCGTCCATCCGATCGAAAGGGTCCAGGCCGCAGGACCGATCCAGCTTACCCACCAGGGCAGGCGGCCGACGAGGAAAGCAAACAGCCGATTGGCCAATTGCTGGCCTATGATCTTGGCGATCGTCCCGAAGATGATCGTCTTGATCAGGCCCTGGACGATCACGATGTTGAAGGCCTCGATCATCATCGGGAGGGCGAACACGCCTGCGGATCTCATAACAAACGCAGCCGCTTTCTCTTTCTCGACGCCCAAGTCTTCGAGCATTTTTTGCTGCTCCTCGGGCGAGAGGCTCTCAAACTGTTTCGTCGCATAAGCCTCAGCGACGGCTTCGACGCGCTCCCGGTCGGTGCCGAGCGCCGGGCGATCCACCTTCAGCGCTTCGGCGACGTCCTCGATAATCTCCCTGAATGCGACTCCCGGTTCGCGCCCCGTAGCGTAGCGCAAACCATAGGCGAATTCGGAGCTTCCGAGGTAACGTATTTCTTGCTCAAGCCGCTCGCCGAGAGCCCGCCGGTTTTCATCGGAATCCTCTTCCTCGAACGCGGTTACGAGTCGATCTATTTCCGTGTCGTCGGTGATATTGAGATTGCTCTCTATGATTCCCGCGAGAAAACGATAATCTGCGGGTTCGAGTACGCTCAGTAGATCCTGCATGTCGAAAGTATTCGATTAGCTGCTATCTCGGCTTTTTACGCCGCTTAGACGCGCAATGTTACGTTGTCGCCCCGTGCACGGTGGCGCTCGCGACAGATCTGGCGCGCGCGTGTCGCCCGATCGCCACATCGAGATAACGCCGGATCCTGCGGTCGATCGGTCCCGATCGGCGGCGCCGTCAAAGATCGACTTTCTTTCACTGCGCATCAGCCTAAAGGTCCCTAAATTCCCGCTCGCATTTCCAGTATGGTCAGAAGGAGCCATGTTCAGCGGCAGGTCGAGTGGAATCTTAATGCATATCACGTCTCTCCCGGGCTCGTTCGGGAGCGGCGATCTTGGGCCCGAGGCGTATCGGTTCGCTGATTTCCTCGAGGCGGCTGGACAGTCTGTGTGGCAGGTCCTGCCCATCGTCCCGGTCGGATTCGGCTATTCACCGTACGCCAGTCCCTCGACGTTCGCCGGGAACGCCGATTTTATCAGCCCGGAGTTGTTGATCGACTACGGCCTGCTGAGCTCGGCGGATCTTGCTGACGGGCCCGACTTTCCGGTCGAATACGTCGATTTCGAGCGGACTATTCCTTACAAGAAGAAACTCCTACGCACCGCCTATGTCGCTTTCAAGTCCGATTCGGGCCGGGAAGACCGAGCCGACCTTCAGACGTTCTGCGATCGACACGAAAGCTGGCTGGATGAGTATGCACTTTTCGAGGCGTTAAAAGCGGCCCACGACGGCCTGGAGTGGACGGACTGGAAGCGGGGCATTGCTGCGCTCCGCGATCCGGATGCGCTGCGTAGAGCCCATGACACGTACGCAGGAGAGATCCGGATGGTTCAGTTCTGGCAATTCCTGTTCGATCGTCAGTGGAGTGCGCTGAAGGCGTACTGCAATGCAAAGCAGATCCGAATACTCGGCGATCTCCCCATTTACGTGGCGCAGGATTCTGCAGACGTCTGGGCCAATCCCCACCTGTTTTGTCTGGACGAAACCGGAAAGGCCACGGTTGTATCGGGAGTTCCCCCGGATTACTTCAGCGAGACGGGTCAGCGGTGGGGCAATCCCATCTATCGCTGGGACCTTATGAGGGAATCGGGATATGCCTGGTGGACGAAGCGCTTCGCACGGATACTGGAACTGGTTGATTTAGTGCGTCTGGATCATTTCAAGGGATTCGAGGCGTACTGGGAGATCTCGGCTTCGGAAGACACCGCCATCAACGGCCGATGGGTCACCGGACCCGGAGCCGATCTCTTCGACGCGCTCACTGAGAAACTCGGGGATCTACCCGTCATTGCCGAAAACCTGGGTGTCATCACAGATGGCGTGACGGATCTGATGCGGCGGTTCGGTTTTCCGGGGATGGCGATCCTGCAGTTTGCTTTCGACGACGGGCCGGGAAACGAATTTCTGCCGCACAATTTCGCTCCGGATCTCGTCGCGTACACGGGAACTCACGACAACGATACGTTTCTGGGATGGTGGACGAATACGGTGAGCACGCAGGACGTCGAGAAGGCAAAATCCTATTGCAGAAGTTACCTGGATATGCGGGGTTGTGATGATTCGGAGATGCCGTGGGCCGGGATTCGGGCCCTCATGGCATCGGTCGCCCGCATGGCGGTGACACCGATGCAGGACGTGCTGGGACTCGGAACCGAGGGCAGGATGAATACGCCGGGAACGGTCGGCGGGAAGAACTGGGGCTGGCGGATGGACGGCAGCTGCTCAAAGAGGAACGGATCGAACGCCTTCGAGAATTGACGGCCGCGTTCGGTCGGTTGCCCGCGTAGGCGCCGAACCCATCGCTACCCCGGCAGCGCTACCAGCGCGGCGAGACTTTTCGGATCCAACCGCGTGACGGACTCAGTCCGAGACGCTATCCCGGCAACGCGACCAGCACGGCCAGGCTTCCCGGTTCCAGCGATACCGATGCCCCCGGCCCCCAACGAGTTCCTTTTTCGATCCCGTCGCACTGGTGGGCGGCCTCCCAGAGGTCAGGACTACCGGCTTCGCCTACGGGAAGGCGAAACGTCATTTCGTTCGACGAGGCATTGAGCAGCACCAGGAAGGTCCCGTCCGAGACCGACGCGCCTTCCGCGTCGCGGTCTGCGATTAGCTCTCCGCTCAGAAGCATTCCGAAAGATGCGAGCGACTCCGACCGCCAGTCATCCTTCTCCATGGGCCGACCCGAGGCATGCCACCACGTCACATCTCTCACTTCGCCTTCCGCGTTACCATTCAGGAATCCCTGCCTCCTGAAGGACGGATGGGCTCTACGGAATGCGATGATCTCTCTCACGAACTTCAGGAAGGATTTTTTCTCATCGTCCAGCACCCAATCGTACCAGCTGATCCGGTTGTCCTGGCAGTAGGCGTTGTTGTTGCCCCGCTGGCTCCTGGACAGTTCATCGCCCCCCAGAAGCATCGGAACGCCCTGCGAGAGGAAGAGCGTGGCCATCAGGCTTCGCTTGAGGGCGGCCCTTCGGCGCAGAATTTTCGGGCTTGAGGAAGGGCCCTCCGAGCCGCAGTTCGTGCTGTAATTCGGCTCGTGGCCGTCGCGATTGTCCTCCATATTCGCGAGGTTGTGCTTGCGCTCGTAGCTGACCAGATCCTCCAGCGTGAAGCCGTCGTGTGCCGTGACGAAATTGATGGATGCAAACGGTTTCCGGCCTGATTTCTCGTACAGATCGCTCGAACCGGCGAGCCGAGTGGCCATCTCGGCGACCATGGCCCGGTCGCCGCGCCAGTAGCGCCGGACGGCGTCCCGATATTTCCCGTTCCACTCGGTCCACTGCCATGGAAAAGATCCGACCTGGTAGCCGCCGGGTCCTATATCCCAGGGTTCCGCGATCAGTTTGACCTGGCTGAGCACCGGATCCTGCTGGATGACCTGAAAAAAGGCGGACAGCATGTTGATGTCGTGATAATCCCTGGCGAGCGAGGATGCCAGATCGAACCGGAATCCGTCCACGTGCATTTCCTGGACCCAGTACCTCAGGCTGTCCGTAATGAGGTGCAGCACATGGGGATTCCCGGCGTCCAGTGTGTTTCCAGTTCCCGTATAGTCGGCCAGATATCGCGGACTGTCCGGCAGTTCCTTGTAATAGGCGAGGTTGTCGATCCCTCTGAACGAGAGCGTCGGGCCGAGACGGTTGCCTTCGGCGGTATGATTGTAGACGACGTCGACTATGACCTCGAGCCCCGCGGCGTGCAGAGCGCGAACCATCGATTGGAATTCTGTTACCGCCGCCGCCGGCCCTGCGGATGAATAGGAAGGCTCCGGGGCGAAGTACGATAGGGGATTGTAGCCCCAGTAGTTGGTGAGTCCGGCCTCGACGAGCGCTCGTTCGCTGAATTTGCAGTGCACGGGCAGGAGCTGAATCGTCGTTACGCCGAGCGAGGTCAGATGATCGAGAATCGGGGCCGAGACGAGACCGGCGAAGGTCCCGCGAAGGGCTTCAGGGACATCCGGGTGCCCCATGGAAATGCCCCGGACATGGGTTTCGTAGATGATCGTTTCGCTCCATGGAACGGCGGGTGAGAGATCATCCTGCCACTCAAAACAGTCGTCCACGACGCAGCCCAGCGCTGCATACGGTGCGTTGTCTCGTTCGTCGAAGGATGCATCTGAGCGTTCGTGGCCGATTTCGAACCCGTACAGAGCGTCGTTCCACTCCGGGCGCCGCCCGATGAGTCGCGCGTACGGGTCCAGTACGATCTTGTTCGGGTTGAACCGGTGCCCGTTCTCCGGATCGTAAGGCCCGTGCACCCGGTAGCCATAGAGCTGCCCGGGTTCGACATCGGGCAGAAATCCATGCCGGATCGGACCGGTTCGCTCGGGCAAACGGAGGGTGCGAGAAGGCGCATCTGCCTCCGGATGGTCGAACAACACGAGATCGACGGCCGTTGCATTCTCGCTGAAGAGGGCGAAGTTGACGCCTTTTCCGTTCCAGGTAGCACCGAGAGGCGCGGGTTTGCCGGGAGGAATCTGCACGAAAATCTGAACTGAAGTGACGACCTTTGGGTCATGGATGATCGAATGCGCGGCGCAATATAGGGAGGCGTCCGGCAGCGGGAAAGAGAACACTCTCGCAATGAAAGTGGCGACTGATCAGGTGATGAACTGTGGAATAATCAAGAAAGAGACGGGCGCCCCCGCCATGGGATGCTACGATCTCTTGACATTGGTGGCCATAAGCGCTCGCTTGCGAACGCCTACCGAGACTCCCAGTATCCAGGACGTTTTTTGTCGTGAACTACGGCGACAATCTCCAATACATCGCCTACGATTCGATAAACGATGCTGAATGGAAATCGTGACAAAACGCGGCGACGACAATTTTTCCGATAGGATGGCCACGCCTCAGGAAACGTCAATACTTCTTGGATTGCGATATCAATCTCTCGTACGAAGGCCTCGGAAGCCGCCAGGCTACGTCTGGCATACCAATCAGCAGCGGCGATCAGCCTCTGCGACAGCTTCAGGAGTAAATCTAACTTTCAGTTGTGCCACGCGCTGTCCTGAATAGCCGAGATCGAACTTCCTCCCAGGGAATGGACGTGACCTCGCCGGCATCAAGTTGGGCGATACGCCGATCAATCTCTGCAGCCCAAGCCTCTTCTACACCTTCTTCAGGCTCGGTTTCAAGACTTTCAATGAGTAGCCCCGCGAGCGCTGCTCGATCATGCTCGCCGAGCTTCAATGCATCGCGTAGGATGATTGTCGCGGTTCGTGTCATCACCCTCAGACCTATGAATATTGAGTGGAGGATTGTACGAATGTCATCGCTGTTCGGTCCCAGAGCAGTTCAACGGTTTGGCAATCTGCGAGGACTCGCCACCTTTATGAATCCAGAATTGATTAAGACTGCGACTTTTGGCATAAAACAAGAGCCCCCAGGTTTGGCATTTTCCCGATCAACGGATGAAGATACTTACTGCTGGGCGCCCAATAATTTCGTCTGACTATGTATCGACGCAGTCTCTACGACGATATAACGTAAAAAAATCATTGTTCAATCAATCACTATTGAACACGCTTCATAATCCGCAATGGGACCAACTAAAATGGGGTGCAAATTCTGGCGATCGCGTCGTAGCTTGAAGCTACCGAGTGACGATGCCCGCGCCTGAGCGCGAGGATGCTTCTTTCACCGAGACGAACTTCGCGCCGACGATGTCCTGGCTCACCACCCAAGAAATAGCCGCCTGGAATCAAGGATGTTTTTTCGACAGTTATCGAAAACTCGGTTCCCATCCCAATCGCGCCGGAACCTGGTTTGCCGTCTGGGCGCCATATGCCGATTACGTTTCGGTTGTCGGCGATTTCAATGACTGGGACGCATCGCGAAATCCGCTTCGCCCTGTAGGCTTCGCGCCCGCGCGTTTCTGGCAGGGATTCGTCCGTCAGGCCCGTGAAGGACATCGCTATAAATTCCACGTGCGCCGCTGGCCGCACGTCGCGGACAAGTCGGATCCATACGGATTCGAGATGGAGCCGCCTATCGAAAGCGGAAGCGCCACGGCCGGCTTGTCGTCCATCATTCGATCCTCCGAATTCAAGTGGACCGACAAGAAATGGATGTCCCGGCGCCGGGGGCCAGGCACGCTCGATGGACCGGTTTCGATTTACGAGGTTCACGTCGGATCGTGGCGCCGCGGCAAGGACGGATCGATCCTCTCGTACCGGGATATCGCTCGACCGCTCATCGATTATCTACGGGAGATGGGGTATACCCACGTCGAATTCATGCCGCTTCTCGAACATCCATTCTACGGATCCTGGGGCTATCAGGTCGCGGGATATTATGCTCCCACCCAACGGTACGGATCGCCGGAGGATCTTAAATACCTCATCAACGGACTCCATAGAGCAGGTATTGGAGTGCTCCTCGACTGGGTGCCCGCACATTTCGCGACCGATCCACAGGGGCTGTCGTTCTTCGACGGGAGTACGCTCTACGAATACGACGACCCGGTGATGAGGCACCACCCGGACTGGGGCACGTTCGTTTTCGATTACAACAAACCCGGCGTCCGAAACTTTCTGATATCGAATGCCCTCTACTGGCTCGACGAATACCACGTCGACGGTCTTCGTTACGATGCCGTCGCGTCCATGCTCTACCGGGATTATTCAAGGGATGATTGGACGCCCAACATATACGGAGGGAGGGAAAACCTGGAAGCGGTTTACTTCCTGAAATCAATCAACGAAGTCGTCTTAGAGCGATTTCCAGAGGCGATCATGGTCGCCGAAGAATCGACGGCGTGGCCTGCCGTTTCGAAGCCGACCAAGGACCAGGGACTCGGATTTCTGTACAAATGGAATCTGGGCTGGATGCACGACACCCTGAAATTCATGCAGGGAGACCCGGACGAAAGGAAACACCACTTCAACGAGTTGATGTTTCCGTTGGTGTATGCCTTCTCGGAGCACTATACGCTTCCGCTCTCCCACGACGAGGTCGTCCACGGAAAGGGGTCGCTCTGGGACAAGATGCCGGGCGAGGACTGGGAAAAGGCCGCCAATCTCAGATTGCTCTTGGCCCATATGTACGGCCACCCGGGAAAGAAACTGCTCTTCATGGGGGGAGAATTCGGTCAGCGACGCGAGTGGAGTCACGATCGCGAACTCGACTGGGGACAGCTGGATGATCCGCAGCACGCGGGGATCCGGGCCTGGGTACGGGATCTGAATTTCCTGTACCGAGAACTGAGCCCGCTATGGAATGACGAGCGGGAAGCATTCGAGTGGATCGATTTTTCGGACACGGATAATTCCGTCGTGAGTTACCTGAGATTGTCCGAGGGCCGGTGCGTGGTTTTCGTGTTCAATTTCACACCCGTTCCGCGGCTTCGATACCGGGTAGGTCTTCGCGAGGGAGGAACGTGGCGGATTCTATTGAACAGCGACGCCGCCAGGTACGGAGGCAGCGATACCGGATCGATTGGCGCGCTGGAGGCTGAGCGCCGCGCCGCGCACTGGCGGCCGTTTTCGGTGGATCTGGACCTGCCGCCCCTCGGGGTGTTGATCCTCGTGCAGGAAGAGGAGAACGGGGCATCCGAGTGAGCACCACAACGTTTCCGTGCGGGCGTCACTCCGACGTGTTCAGTCGCTCCGCTTCCCCGTAATCGTCACCACGATCCGGCGCGGGCCGCCATGGTCTCGATGCTCGCAGAGGTAGATGCCTTGCCACGTTCCCAGTCTGAAACGACCATCGCGAATCGGCAGCGTATGAGAGCTTCCGAGCAGCGACGCCTTGATGTGGGCCGGCATGTCGTCCGGTCCTTCCATCGTGTGCAGATAGTAGGGCTGGTTCTCCGGCGCTAAATGATTGAAGTGCGACTCCATGTCCGCACGCACGTCGGGATCGGCGTTCTCGTTCAGCGTGAGGGAGGCCGACGTGTGCAGGATGAAAATGTGGGCCAGCCCGATCTCGAACTCGGCGAGCTCCGGCAGGCCGCTTTCGATCTCCCTCGTAACGAGATGAAATCCGCGCGGTCGGGGTGCCAGGGTGATGTCTCTCTGAATCCAGTCCATATCAACTACCGCCGACACGAAGGTCTAAATAAACCGGAAAATGGTCGCTCACGCGGTCGGGATTGTCCGGAATGGGTCGAACGATCATTCCTCCGAGTATTTCGATATCCGCCGATGGAAGCACATAATCCACGCGCATGCCCCAACCGGCCGTGTCGTCGGGGTCGAGGTCCGGAAAGGCGGCCAACCCGGCCGAGTCTGCTACAGGCGTAAAACCCGAATTCACGGCCTCGTTCGACAATAGAAAGGTCCCGATCGGATCGTCGACCGCCGATCCTTCGTCGGGATCGGCGTTCAGGTCGCCCATGATGACGAACGAGGCTCCCGCATCCAGTCCGCCGGCCATGCCGCGGTCATCCGTAATAAATTCCGCGCCCGATATATAATCGCTCCAGAACTTGATTTCCGCTCGGTTACGGAGCTTGTTGCGGCGTTCGGGTCCGTCGAATGCCGCGGGTGTCGGGTGGCTTGCGAGCACATGGATGACTGCGCCCCCTGGAAGACGCACAGGAACGTCCCAGTGGCTTTTTGAACTAAGCGGAAAGCGATCCCAGACCTCGTCGTCATACCAGAAATCGCCGGACTCGGGATCGGTCGGTCTGCGGCCGTCCGGCAGGTCACGCCACAGGAAGTGCCGAAACGTACGGACCTCATCGGTCAACAGATCCAGCCCCTCCAGAACGAGCAGCGCCATCGCGTACTGACCCGGAAACGTCCCGAATCCCCAGCTGTCGTTTCCATAGGCCCTGCCCTCGGCGGTCTGCCTGGCGGGCGCGCCGTCATCGGCGGCCGGAGGCGGCTCGGGGTACTCGGTCACGGCGTTTCCGTCGTGATCGAGATCGTATCCACTGGCTCGGCCCGTATTGCTGGGCGACATGAACGCCGTGTATCGAAGCGGATCAAGGTCCGGTCCCTGGGACACGGCCAGGAACGATTCGGCAAATCGCAGTCCGTTCCCGCCCGGCGTCATTCCATGCTCGAATCCCGGAACGCCCTCCTGGTCGTAGGCGATCTCATTCAGAAGCAGGATGTCGGGCCTCAGTCGCTGGATGATCCGGGCCGCAGCGCGCAGCCTGGGGTGATCTTCGCGGAGCAGATCGTCGGTCCGAACGTCTTCCAGATTGAATGTCATTATCCGGATTTTGCCGGACGGTGAGGGTTCGACAGCGGCGCATCCAGGAAGAATGAGAGATGAAAAAAAGAGAACGAAGAGGGATCGGATCATGGCCGTCTCGTCAATCGGGCGTCAGGGTATGTTAAGGATCTTGTGGGTTTGAAGGCTCACCTTCCAGCCCGGGTTCTTAAGACAGAAGTTGACGACGGCCTTCGTGTTGGCTGCGAGCTCCGGGCCGTCCATGGGCTGGAGGTAGAAATGCCGGAAAGAAAGATGCTCGTACTGCGCGGGCATCGCTTCCGTCTGCGGAAAAACGAGCTTCAGTTCGTCGCCCGACTCTACAACGAGATCCGCTCCGGCTTTGGGGCTCACGCACAACCAGTCGATTCCGGGAGGGGGGACGACGGTTCCGTTTGTCTCGACGGCGATCTCGAAATCGCGATCGTGCAGAGCCCCGACGAGTGGCGGATTCAGCTGCAGGAGCGGCTCTCCGCCCGTGCACACGACAAACGGATGCCCGTTATTGCAAGGAGAGCTGGAGCGTGGAAGAGCGAGAGAAAGAGAAGCAACAGGATTACCATTCGCGGCCAATACGACGCCCGTCTCCCAGACGGAAAGAACGCGATCGGCGAGTTCTCCGGCCGACGCAAATGTCCCTCCGCCAGGACCGTCCGTCCCGAAGAAATCCGTATCGCAGAATCGGCAGACGGCGCTTTCCCGGTCCTCCTCTCGCCCCGACCATAGATTACACCCCGCAAACCTCAGGAACACCGCCGGGCGCCCGGTATGGTGTCCTTCGCCCTGAAGTGTGTAATAAATTTCCTTGACGGCGTAACTCATACGTGGTCGGCGGCGAATATCGAGGCGTTCCTCCTGCCACTCAAAAATGCAAGATAAAGGTGAGGGTTCTGGATTTTACGAGTCCTTCAAGCGGCCGAGGCGTAGATTTTCTTTCCAGCCTCAGTGCGCATCAAAATACAGAATCACCACTATGCAGATTCAAAATCATACTTTTCTGGTAACCGGAGCCGGCTCGGGGCTCGGAGGCGGCACGGCCGAAAGGCTTGCTTCGTTGGGAGCCAACGTCGTGATCGCCGACGTTAACGAGGAAGGCGGTCGCGCCAGAGCCGATGTGCTCGGCGAGAATGCGATCTTCGTGAGGACCAACGTATCGAGCGAAACCGATGTCGAAAATCTCATCGCGAAGACAGTTGATCGATTCGGGACGATGCACGGCGTAATCAACTGCGCAGGCATCATTCTGGGGCGTCGAACGCTCAGCCGTAACGGCAGTCACGATCTGGCGAGCTTTAAACAGATCATCGACGTCAACCTGGTCGGATCTTTCAACGTGATTCGACTGGCCGCAGCCGTCATGGCCGAAAACGAACCGAATGAAGAAGGAGAACGCGGTGTTATCATCAGCACCGCCTCTGTCGCGGCTTTCGAAGGTCAGATCGGCCAGGTTGCGTATGCAGCATCGAAGGGAGGCATCGTGGGTATGACCCTGCCGATCGCCCGAGATCTCTCGAAGCTCGGTATCCGAAATATGACGATCGCCCCGGGAATTTTCGGTACGCCCATGGTTACGGGTATGCCGCAGGAGGTCCAGGACTCTCTCGCCGCTCAGATTCCGTTCCCGTCCCGTCTCGGACGGCCGGAAGATTATGCAGTCCTCGCCCAGCATATTATTGAAAACACGATGCTCAACGGCGAGGTGATTCGTCTGGACGGCGCGATTCGAATGGGCCCGAAATAGCGGTAAACACCGACACCGGGATCAAGACGGAGTCTGACGTTGAAGGAAGACGACCGGCCATGAAGAGCAGCGCCCGATGTTGAAGAACGATGCCCCGCGACGGCGGCCTAAGACAATTTGATCAACCGCTTCGCCCAGCGACGCGTTCGCTCGTTGAAAGGCGGGTAGAGACGCCCCAGAAGGTGGTTGCCGAGGTGTTGTCTGAGTACGCCTTTCTCGTTCGAAAAGGCCAGGAATCCGGCTTTCCCGTGGCCGCGGCCGATTCCGCTGAGCGCAAGGCCTCCGAACGGTAATTCCGGATTGACGAAGTGAAGCAATGTTTCGTTGACGCAGATGCCGCCGCTCGGCAGCTCGCGGATCAGCTCTTCCGTGGCGTCCGTATCCGAAGAGAAAATATAGGCTGACAGCGGAGGAGGATCGGATTGTATCCTGTCGATGACGTCCGCTCGCGACTCGAATCGAAGAACGGGCAGAATCGGCCCGAAAATCTCTTGCCTCATCAGAAGCGTGTCTTCCGGCACGTCCGTGAGAACCGTGGGTTCGACGAACCGGTCTTCCAGGTCGTACGAGCCGCCCAAGACTACCCGCGCTCCCCGGTCAACGGCCTCCTCCAGCATACGAACAAGGCGTTCCGTATGGGATCGGTTGACGACGCGGGTCAAGTCCGGTGTCTGTCGCCTCGACAGAGTGTCGTCTCCGAACTGAGCCCGGATGGCCGCGAGAAGCTCTTCGAGAAACGGCTCAAAGATATTTTCGTGGACCAGCAGATAATCAGGCGCAACACAGGTCTGACCGCAGTTGGCGAACTTGCCGAACGCGATCTTCGCCGCCGAAGTAACGAGATCGGCCGATTCGTCGACGATGGCGGGTGATTTGCCGCCGAGCTCAAGCGTAACTGATGCGAGGTGTTGCGCTGCTTTCGTCATCACGGACCGTCCGACGGCCGGACTTCCAGTGAAATAAATGTGCCGGAACGGAAATTCAAGGAGCGATTTTGCCGCGGATGCATCTCCAATTACCACGGCAACTTCGGTGTCCGGAAACACGCTGTTCAGGATCCGTTTCAGCAGATGGGCGGCTCGAGGTGTGTGCTCGGAAGGCTTGATAATGACCGGGCATCCGGCCGAAACCGCGCCCACGAGGGGGCCGATCGTGAGCGTGAACGTATAGTTCCAGGGCGCGATGATGAGACTCACCCCTTTGGCCTCGTATTGAATTTCGGACGTCGTTCCAGAGAGTATCGGTGGCGTATCCACGCGCCTAGGCTTCATCCACTTCCTGAGATTTCTCTGGGCGTGCCGGATCTCGACGAGGGAGGGAGCGATCTCCGTGAGCAGGATTTCCTCGACCGGTTTTCCGAAGTCGCCGGCCAGCGCTGCGAATATGTCCTCTTCGGCAGCAAGAAAGGCCGCTTCCAGCTTCTTCAGCTTGCCGATGCGCTCAGACGAAGTCGTCTGTCTGAGAACATTTGCATAGTCCTGCTGCAGTTCGAACAACGATTCGATCCCAGTCGGATCAAAACCTTCATCGACTTCCGTTACGTCGCTGAGATTCGGTTCCAAGGCTTGTTATCGATGGGCGAGGGAGGACGTTCGATCAGTATTACCGCGAGAAGATAATGAGCACCGTGATGGTGGGCCGGAATTACGGGAAGAACCCTTGGCCCGAGCAGCAGTCGGCGCTGCAACGACACGTATGAGCGGTAAAGCACAATTATTTTTAGTCTTGGCTAAAATTTAATGATTGTGTGAAAACTTCTCTCTATTTACCGCGTATGGCCGATTAACACCCTGATGTTTCATCCCAGAACCCATGAAGCCTCTATCTGACACCCGCCTTGGCAGACGTCTATCCCGTCGCGACTGGCTTCGGACCGGCGGCGTTTTTGGTCTCGCCGGTATGACCGGAATCCCGGCGCTCCTCGCGAATCGGGGAGATCATTCGGCAGACGCTCCGGCGGCGCGCAATGCGAAGCACATAGGACCGCCGACAGGCGCAATGCATACGGTCGGGACGGTCGACCACGCCGCCAACGGTTTTGATCCCATGGAGATGCTGACAGATTTCGATTACGGAGAGGTAAGCACGCTCCCGGACGGCCGGGTTGTACGCGACTTCACGATCGTCGCCCAGGACAAGGAGATCGAGATCGCCCCCGGGATGTTCTTCCCGGCCTGGACCTACAACGGCCAGGTGCCGGGGCCCACCATCCGGGCCACCGTGGGCGACCGCATCCGCATCCGCTTCCGAAACGAGGGGTCGCATCCCCACACCATCCACTTCCATGGCTGGCACCCCTCGGGCATGGATGGCTCTTTCCCCGACCAGCAGGTGTCGCCCGGAGAGGAATTTCTCTATGAGTTCGACGCCGAGCCGGTCGGGCTGCATCTCTACCACTGCCATACCTTTCCCCTGAAAGCGCACATCCACAAGGGCCTCTACGGCGCTTTCATCATCGACCCCAAGACACCGCGGCCCCCGGCGCTGGAACTGGTTATGACGATGAACGGGTTCGACACCAACTTCGACGGGGAGAACGAGGTTTACGCGGTCAATTCCGTCGCTTTCCACCACATGCACAGCCCCATCTCGGTGAAGGTGGGTGAGACAGTGCGGATCTACCTCCTCAACCTCACCGAGTTCGATCCGGTGAATTCCTTCCACCTCCACGCTTCCTTCTTCGATGTCTTCCGGACGGGCACCAGGACGGAATCCGACGAATTCACCGACACCGTGCACTTTGGCCAAGGAGAGCGGGCTATCCTGGAGTTCAAGTTCCGCTGGCCGGGCCGGTACATGTTCCATGCCCACCAGAGCGAGTTCGCCGAGTTGGGATGGATGGGTTTCTTCGACGTAATGGAACAGGTATGAGCGCGCAAGACTCAACAGGAAACGAGACGAGGACGATGTCGCGTAGCACCAGGCTCTCAGTGGTCATGGCCCGTCTCCCTACCCGACTCCGGCGATGATGGGCAGGATGCTGGAAACGAGGCGAAAATGTTGCAGCGATTTATTGTAGCCTCGACGATTGCTGAGAGAAGCGTAGTCGTTGAACATTGCAATCTACGTGATGGCGTGGGGCATGAAGGAGAATTCGCTCATGCCCGTAAGCGTTATGCGTTGGATCGGCCGCCGAAAGTCTCTTGTTTGTCGTCGACATGGGAGCGGTGGTGGAAAGTCGTTATCGCCGAATCGGTATAACCCTTCGAAATACC
>JACZYK010000233.1 GCA_022571135.1 Bacteroidota bacterium | reverse complement strand
CCGGGGCGACCCGTTATTGAAATTGAAATGAGCACTTTCAGCGATTTTGCAGGAAATAAAGGCGGTCCTGTGAAGCTCGAAGTGGCTCGGCGGGCGCATTTGCACGACATTGCAATAACGGAAATAATGTTCGATCCTGGCCCGGATGTCGCCGGCGTCCGGACTCCCGAATTCGTGGAGCTGCACAGCCTCAGGAGCTTCCCCCTCTCTCTTACCGGCCTCGAACTGGAGATCGGCCGCATGGGAACGGCCTCGCGGAAAAGATATCCCCTCCGGATACCCGGAAGCATACTGAAGGCGCGCTCATTCGCCGTCCTGTATTCCGACGACGAATCAGGAGCAGCGACTGATCCCGCATCGGAATCCAGCCTTTTTAAAGCCCATCCCAGGGATTATCATGGAATGGGAACGCTTCTAATACCCGTGGTGTCGTCCAATCTCGGACTCCTAAACACGGCCGGTTTCGTACGCCTTCTCCGCGAGCACGAGACCCCGATAGACGCAGTAGAGTACCTCGCCTCCTGGCACGACGACCGTTATGCAGAGACAAAGGGTCGCTCAATCGCCCGAATCGATCCGTACGACACGAGGTCCGATGCACTTCGGTGGACCAGTTCCTCGTCCGCCGACGGAGCGACGCCCGGTGAGTCGATGCGTATCACCAGGACGGCTCTCGAACCTCGATACGGCGTGATTCGGCTCAACGAGATCATGTTCGATCCCGTGTCCGACGAATTTGACCATCGAGCCAACCAGCCCGAGTATCTGGAGATGATCAATGTGTCGTCGGTTCCCCTCGATCTGAACGGGATCTACCTGACTGCGCGTTCCGGGGAACGTGTGGAGACGGATTCAATCAGACTCGGGTATCGACCGACTGCGCTTCCCCCGGGCGGATATGCGGTTGTTTTCACGCTGCCCGGCTTCGTGCCAGACGGCGACGCCAATGCTTCGGATTTTCTGCGCGCTGCTTTCCCGTCTCTACCCGCGCGCAGCGAAACTCTCCTGCTTCCCGTCCGCTCACGCCTGAAGCTGGTGAACGAAGGGAAGTTGCTGCGAATCTTCTCGGCTCAGGGAGTGATGCAGGACGAGGTATGGTACCGCCCCGAGTGGCATCATTTTCTGGTGATCGACGGCTCGGGATCTTCTCTCGAGCGAATCGATGCCGCCCTGGCACCGCACGCCTCCAACTGGACCACGAGCACGTCTGAATACGGCGGAACGCCCGGCTGGCGAAACTCCGTCTATCAGTCGGATTTGCCGGCTTCCACGCAGGGACGGATAGAGATCCAGCCGAAGACATTCTCTCCCAATGGAGACGGGATAGAGGACACGGCGCGGATTCGATTGTTCTGGAACCGGGTTCCGGGCGCCGTCCGCGCCAGGATTTTCGATCTTTATGGACGCCCGGTCCGAACGCTCAGCGACTTCGATTTCGCGACCCCTGATCATACGCTGATATGGGACGGCATGGATGATTCAGGAAGGCCTCTTGAAACGGGGATCTACGTCGTGTACGTCGAGATCATCTCAACGGGTGATCGGAAGGTGGAGTCACTGAAGGCTGCCGTAGCGATTCTCAGATAGATCGCTCGGAGAGACGCCCCGCAGGCGGCAGGCTGTGGCGCAGCTTCGCGGATTTATTTGGGCCTGTTAACGTTACCTGAAAGCTCCCTGCAGCCGCCTGTTTACAGGCCCTAGAGTAAGCACTTGGAACAGGCCCTTTTTGCCTTCGTTGCATCGCCACGATGACGAGCTTAGAATTACACCAGGAATACGCCTGCCCGCCCGGGGGCAGTTAACATACTTAGGTCAGATCGATGCAGAGCCCAATCATGCTCACGGACCGAGCAGCCGAAGCGATTAAAGACATCATTTCCCAAAAGAACGTCCCAGAAGGATTCAGCCTCCGGGTGGGTGTTCGAGGAGGAGGATGTTCGGGTATGAGTTATATACTCGGATTTGATCGTAAGAGAGATCACGACTTGCAGTTTGAACACAGCGGTATCGTTGTGTTCATGGACGAACGACACGGCCTATATTTGATGGGTACGACGGTCGATTACCAGGACGGGCTCGACGCGCGAGGATTCACGTTCGATAATCCGAATGCGACGGCTTCGTGCGGTTGTGGATCGAGTTTCTCTGCCTAAGCTCCAGAGGTACGCCTTTCCCGTCGTGTCGGAAAAGGCTTCTGCTCGGTAAGGCCTCGTCAGCTCGCCAGGTGTGAATAACGCCTGAACGAGACAAATCGTAGCTTTCGGTGTGGAATTTGCTTAAATCGACCATAGATGAAACCGGGATGACACGATTCCGGTCTCCGCGTGTAACGGCGGTGCACTGTTCCGGAACGTAACCTCATGGAAGGAAATTTTTCAAATCGTGTTCGCGACGTGATCTCCTACAGCCGGGAAGAAGCGATACGGCTGGGTCACGACTATATCGGAACGGAGCACCTTCTACTCGGCGTTATTCGCGAGGGCGAAGGAATCGCCGTCAAAATTCTCCGCAACCTGGGTTGTGACCTTTTCAAACTCAAGAAGTCCGTTGAGGAGACGGTCCGGAGCACCGGTGGTACTCTGACGGTCGGAAATATTCCGCTGACCAAGCAGGCCGAAAAGGTCCTCAAGATCACGTACCTGGAAGCCAAACTCTACAAGAGTGACGTTATTGGAACGGAACACTTGCTGCTGAGCCTGCTTCGCGATGACGAAAACCTGGCCGCTCAGATTCTTCAGCAGGGCTTCTCGGTCACCTATGACGCGGTCCGTTCCGAACTCGACACGATTGTCAGCGGCAAAGCCTCTCCTCGCGCCAGCACAGGCGGCGGAAGCAGTAAAGGCGGCGGATCGAGCAGATCCTCCTCCGGACAAAAGGAGCGTGGCAAGATGGAAAAAAGTAAAACTCCCGTTCTTGACAATTTCGGCCGTGACCTTACGGTCCTCGCGGAAGAGGATAAGCTTGATCCCGTCGTGGGCCGGGAAAAGGAAATTGAACGAGTCGCCCAGATCCTGAGTCGTCGTAAAAAGAACAATCCTGTCCTCATCGGAGAACCTGGCGTGGGCAAGACGGCGATCGCAGAAGGACTGGCCATGCGAATCATCAAACGCCAAGTCAGCCGCGTTCTCTTTGACAAGCGCATCGTCACACTCGATCTCGCGGCACTCGTTGCGGGAACGAAATACCGCGGACAGTTTGAGGAGCGGATGAAGGCCGTCATGAACGAACTGGAAAAAAGTCCGGACGTCATTCTGTTCATCGACGAGCTCCACACAATCGTGGGCGCCGGCGGCGCATCGGGCAGCCTTGACGCTTCGAACATGTTCAAGCCCGCTCTGGCGCGTGGTGAAATCCAGTGCATCGGCGCCACAACGCTGGACGAGTACAGACAGCACATTGAGAAAGACGGCGCCCTGGACAGGCGGTTTCAGAAAATCCTCGTTGAACCGTCCACGACCGAAGAGACCGTCGAGATCCTGAGAAACATCAAGGACCGTTACGAAGACCATCACAATGTGAGCTACACCGCAGACGCCATCGACCTCACGGTCAAGCTGGCGGAGCGTTACATCACGGATCGCTTCTTCCCCGACAAAGCGATCGACGTCATGGACGAAGCGGGTGCGCGTGTTCACCTGAAGAACATCCGCGTCCCCGAGTCGATTCTGAAACTCGAAGACGAGATCGAGGAGGTCAAGCGGGAAAAAAACAGCGTCGTTAAAAGCCAGCGTTTCGAGGAAGCTGCGCGCCTGCGAGACAAGGAAAAAAACCTCCACGAAGAACTCGATCGCGCCAAGAACGAGTGGGAGGAAAAAGCCGAGAAGGAAGTACACGACGTATCGGCCCAGGATATCTCGGAGGTCGTTGCGATGATGACGGGGATTCCGGTCGACAAGATCTCCGAACCCGAGACAAAGAAACTTCTTCGCATGGAAGAGGAGCTTAGCCAATCTGTCATCGGCCAGGCCGAAGCCATCCAGAAACTGTCCCGGTCGATCCGCAGAACGCGCGCCGGGCTCAAGGACCCCAAACGTCCCATTGGATCCTTCATCTTCCTCGGACCCACCGGAGTCGGCAAAACCGAACTCGCAAAGAAATTGACAGAGTATCTGTTCGACTCCCAGGACATGCTCATTCGTATCGATATGAGTGAGTACATGGAGAAGTTTTCGGTCTCCCGCCTCGTGGGAGCTCCTCCGGGATATGTCGGTTACGAAGAGGGTGGTCAGTTGACCGAAAAGGTCCGCCGGAAACCCTACTCGGTCATTCTGCTCGACGAGATTGAGAAAGCACACCCGGACGTGTTCAATATTCTTCTGCAGGTTCTCGACGACGGCATCCTGACCGACGGCCTCGGACGCCGGATTGATTTCCGGAATACGATCATCATCATGACGTCGAACATCGGCACGCGCGATATCCGGAATCTCGGGAAGGGCATCGGCTTTTCGCAGGGAGATACGGATTTCAACTATCAGGCGCTTAAAAGCATGGTCGAAGATGCGCTGAAGCGCGTTTTTAATCCGGAATTCCTCAACCGTATAGACGACGTAATCGTATT
>JACZYK010000232.1 GCA_022571135.1 Bacteroidota bacterium | reverse complement strand
CTCGGTCGCGGCCATACAACCACCGCTCTCCAGACCGCCTAGACCCATTTCATAGGCCAGCTGCTTGAACTGTGGAGCACATTTTGATCGTACGAGCATGGGCTGATAGTCATCCTGGATCCGTACCAGTTCGCGGAGCGCGGCGTCTGTCTCTGCGGGTGTCATTTCGTCCATCTCCTGTCCCCTGCCCGTTCGAACCAGGAAATAGAAGTTCATGGACCAGGCGTGGTGGTCTCTGGCGAAATCGAGCAACTGCCCGAGTTCAGACCGGTTCTCGGACGTCAAGGTCGTCTGCACGAGGACCTCCAGTCCATGCGCGCGGCAGATCTCGAGTGCGCGGACCGAGTATTTCCACGCGTTCGCTCCACCACGAAAGCGATCGTGTTTTTCCGGATCGATCGAATCAATGCTGATTCCGACGCCCTTGATGCCGCATTCGACCATCTTGCGAGCCACATGGTCGTTGACAAGCACGCCATTGGTTCCCATTACGACCCACATGCCCTTTTCCGAAGCCCGCTGGGCGATGTCGTATATATCCCTCCTCAGGAGCGGCTCGCCACCGGTCAGAATGAGCATCTCTGTGCCGAGGGCGTGCATCTCGTCGATGAGCCCCATGCACTCGTCCGTGGAGAGTTCTTCCTCCGCCTTATCGCCGGCATCCATATAACAATGGGGGCAAAGGAGATTACACTTCTTCGTCAGATTCCACGAGACCAGAGCCGGCCTATATGTATTCGTTGCTTCGATTCCCCTCCTCCAATTAGGGTCTGTTTACGGGCGGCTGAACTGGCCATCACGGTGCCCTTTCCCTCTGAATCTCCGGAATGTTGCGTCAGGGCCAGGCAGTAACCTCACTGAAGCGCGAGCTATCATGGGCGCGACGGGCGACTCCTGCTCGGCGCGCTCGATAATACTCGACCCACGACCAATGTAGTGTGTGGGCGAACTCCCTGCCACGTCAAACAGATCGTCCGTCGGGAGTTCGCCGGAGCCGGGATCGACGTTCTGAGCGCCGACTATGGTCGCCGGCGCGGTGACGACCATCGACGTCAGACATTCCCTCGCGATCAATGCTTTCATTCGTGGGTCTCCCTGGCTCGGGGTCTTTGGCCGGTATAGTCGTACAGAAAGAGAATGACATCCCAGATCTCTTCTTCGGTCAGAAATGTCTCCCAGGCAGGCATGGAGGACGACCAGGGGGTCGACTCTGAAGGAAGACCCGGGGCTCCCGTTGCGATGCGCCAGAACAGATAGGACTCCTGCAGCATCGCGATCGTCGTGGCATCCTGGAAGTCGGCCGGGAACGGGTCGAATCCGTGGGCGAATAGACCGTCGCCTTCCATGTTGTCGCCGTGGCAGAAGACGCAATTTTGGTAGTAGACCCGGCGTCCGTTATCCACATGCTCCGTAAATGTCGCGGGGTCGCTCGTCTCCAGTCCCCGGTACGGATTGTCGACTGTGATCAGATCGATCTTCTTTCCATGGAACGAGATCGACGGGGGCGGAGGAGGATGGATCGTCCGGGTGACTATGGGCGGCCGGGGGCTCGAAGTTATGTCCAGATAGACCTTGAACGCCACCAGAAGTGGAACGAGTAGGAGTACAATGACCAGTGGCACGGTGAACCGTCTGTCGACGAAAAAGGAGACCAGGCCGCCCGCTACTTCCTTCATTCTGTCTCCTGAAGCCCCCAGATAAGCGAGCTGCGACAGCGTCGTAATGAACATGAACATCCACAGGACCGATGACGGGAGCGGCGGATCAATTCCGAATCGAAGACCGGTAAACACGGCGATCCACCAGGCGGCAGCCCACGCCAGTGCATTCGGCTTGAGATAGCGGACGGCGAACAAAGCAACGACGACAACGATGAGGACCAGGAGATTCAATTATTCACCCCCCAGGGATGTCAGAAAGTCAATAAAGGAGACCAGTTCTTCATCCGTGACCTTGTCGTAGAATCCTATGGCATCGAGCGTAGCCTTCATGACGCCGGGGGCATACCCCTCTGTAATCGTGGCGTCCGGATCGAGAATTGACTCCCTGATCTGCGCCGGCGACAGGCGGGCTCCGACGTCATAGAGACTCGGTCCGACTCCGCGGGCGGGCGAATCGATCACGTGACACGTCGTGCACAAGTAGGTCGTGAACAGGGCGGCCGCGGCCGATCCCCCCGTGCCATCAGCCACCACGGGAACCGTTGCCGCAGACTCCGAATGGTAGGACAGAACCGTCTGGAGCGTCACCGAAGGCTCGCCGCCCAGACTCTGCAGATAAGCGATCACGGCAAGGATCTCCTGACGGGTCAGTCCGATCGGCGGCCGGTTGATGGCGGGCATGCCCGGATGAAAGCCATCGACGATGTACGTGTCTGGATCATACAGGGACTGGGCGAGGTATTCGACGTCCGACATGCCCTCGATCCGGGTAGAGGCCGCTCCACCAATTCCTCCCAGATCCGGAAATCTCAATCCTGATGCCTGCGAGCCGACCGTATGACAGCCCAGACAGGTGCCCTTTTCGGCGACGATTTCTTCACCCACCGTGACCAGTTCCGCGGTCGTCATGTCTCCGCTGAGATCCATGGACTCGGGCGGATAGGTGATCTTCTGGGGGACAGTCTGCCCGACGTAACTGTAGAATAACAGGACGCCCAGTACGAAGGTGAATATCTTCAATCCGTTTTTCATGTCGCATCCTCCCCTTCCAGCTTGGCTTCCCACGGTTTCTTCCCGGACAGTCCCGCGAGCCAGAAGACGAAGGCGATGAAACAGAAGAAGATGAACACCGTGATCGAGATCACGTTCGATGCGTATCCAAGCGTGGGCGTAAAGGCATCCGGAGACGTATCCAGCATAACCCCGAAGACGTGCCAGTGCTGTCTCAGGCCTGCCCGGACGTAGCCCATCAGCCCCATCGTCCAGGCAAACGTTATCGCGATGAAGAAGAGTGCATACTGAGCTCTCGCCGGCATCTCCCCCCACCGGATGGCGCCGCGCTTGCGTGCATTCCTGAAAAGATAGATGTCGATCACCGTCACCGAAATCATGGCGAAGAGTACGGCGATTACCTGCGGTACCGAGAGAGCGATGCGAACGCGCGCCTCCACAAAATATCCGTAGATCCCGAGGAAGACGATGAACAGAATCGTGACGACAAATATTCCCAGTTGCACCTTCATTCCCGTTTTTGCCCACGCAACGGTGGCCTCCTTGTTGCTCCGCCGGTACAACAGAAAACTAATATAGGTCGTTAGTATCATAGCGTTCACAGCCGTGTTTTTCGCCGACATCACGCCCAGCACGCCAAGAACAGGATGGTGCGCTCCGCCCATTCGTCGAGCCTCCTCGACGGTGGCAACAAGCGAGTGCGGAGTTGCCCACACGATGTACGTCACGGTGATCGAGATGAGCAGATACTTGATGAACTTGCGATACCGCTCGGCTCCTTCGATACGCTCCATGCTCACCCAAAGATAGAAATTCGCCGCAAGGAACAGATTACCGATAAGCACGGCCTGGATGATGAAAAGCCATGAAAACGTACCTCCCATAAGCGTGATACCGAGACTCTGGGAGTAGGCGTAGATCTCTTTTCCGAGATAGTATCCCGCAAACGGCAGCGGAAGCATGGCGCTGATGGCGATGAAATTCCCCACGTAGCCCATCCAGTCATAATGCGCCCGCTCCTCTTGCGTCTTTGCCCCCAGGAATCGGTAGGCTCCGTACGCGGCTGCAATCGATCCGCCGAACGCGAGGTTCGCGATCAATCGGTGGATGTTGATCGGCATCCACATGAAGTTGTTGATCGCGTCGGGGAGACTCACCAGAGCTCCCGTCTCCGATATTCCGGCGGGCGTGTTCATGAACGTCAGCCAGGCGTCGGCGATGAACATGATCGCCGTTCCCGTAATGTTCAGCAGGACTCCCAGCGTGAGGTGCACCTTCGGCGAAAACTTTCCCCAGCCGTAGTAATAGCTGTACATGAACACCGCTTCCAGAAAAAATAGCAGTACGTATGGGAAAAACGTCCAACTGAAAATGGAAAACATATAGTCGGCCAGCCTCGGGTAGAGTATGACCAGCATAAACGTCAGCAGAGCACCGAGCGTCGCGGTGAAGGAAAAGGAGACCGACAGCAGCTTGGTGAATTCATAGGCGAGGTCGTCGTAGCGCTTGTCTTTTGTTACGTATCCGATGATCTCGATGATGAGAGCGAACATCGGTACGGCGAGTACGAATGCCGCGAACATGAGATGGAGCTGGGCGACCACCCACATCCCCACCCTGCTTCCGATCACGGGGAGCGCCCGGTATTCGGGTGTCTCCTGAACAACCACCTGTGGAGACGCTCCGGCCGGCCACGCGACGAGCGCATAGACGGCCGCTACGAGCAGGAGTGCGGCGCAGATGGGAAAAAACTTCTGAAAGGTGCGGCCGACTCCGGCGGGGCGAAGCTTCTCAGGTTCCCACCGCCTCAATTTTTCCGGCCGAAGCGCGAACGTGGTAAACCCCCTGAACATCCGCCTGACCGCTTCCATTAAAACCCGCCCCCATCACGTAA
>JACZYK010000231.1 GCA_022571135.1 Bacteroidota bacterium | reverse complement strand
ATCGGGCGTTGCCGACAAAATGATGACTAACTGGATTTTCCCCTGTTGTGACATCGAAGGACCTCAATTATGATTGATTGATCGGGTGAATTTATCAAACGCCAAGTGTGTGCACCCAAATACATAATCCCGCGAAGAATTCTAATTATCGCCCGGTCTCGCCATCCCTGATCTCCTGACCTCAACGTTCCTGCAATATGGTGGCCGTACCGTCGCTCTTCCTGAAATGGGGAATTCGGGGTGAGAAGAACGCGCCAGACTCGTAAGGTCCGGTACCAGGCAAAACGGTGAGTGTTTTTCACAATAGAACTCTACCTGAGCCGGCAGATCCAGGAGGCTACGCAGAGCTGATCGATCGATATCGTCTTAAAACACCTCTTCCCGATCAGCTTGCGGCGATCCCGGAAAGACATTCTCCAAAGTCGACGGCAGAATGGCAGTTGCTGACGCCTAGGCACAGGCCAGAAGATTCGTTGTCAGGGCACTTGCGTTTCGCTTTGAAATGGGAGGGCGTCCGACTCTCGATATTGAGCGCTCTGTTTAAGACGATTGAGAGCGGAAGGATTACGCAGATCATCTTAGAAAAACCCACGGGGATATACAGTAGGGGCCTCTGGTTCTTGTACGAATGGCTGACAGGAGAAATATTGGATATACCCGATGCCGGAAAAGTCAAGGCAACACCGGTCCTGGACTCCGACCGACAGATAGGAATAGACAACGGTGAGTTCTCCGCGCGGCATCGCGTGGTCAATAATCTTCCTGGACCGAAATCATTCTGTCCGCTCGTCTGGAAAACACCGGCTCTACGATTATTCATTGAACAGGACCTCAAACTCAAAGCGCAAGAGTTTCTCGGTGAAATTCATCCCGACGTCCTGACCCGTGCAGCCGCATTTCTGTTGTTGGGCGAAAGCAAAGCGTCGTTTCAAATCGAAGGCGAAAATCCGTCCAAGGATCGAGCTCAGAGGTGGGGAAATGCGATTGAGATGGCCGGCTCAGTCGAAATGGAAATATCAGAGTTTGAGCGATTGCAGCGAATCGTTATTGAGGACACGCGGTTTGTTAAGCCTGGACTCCGGCGTGAGGATGGATTTGTAGGGCTTCACGATCGCTCGACGGGTGAACCCATTCCAGAGCATATAAGTGCGAGATATCAGGATCTGCTTCCACTTCTGGAAGGGGTTATCGAATATGCCGACCGATCTCTAAAAGGTGGAGTTGAACCGGTCATCGTTGCAGCAACCGTCGCTTTCGGATTTGTATTCATTCATCCATTTGAAGATGGAAATGGACGCATTCATCGCTGGCTGATCCACCACATATTATCGAGAGCCAGATACAATCCAGAAGGGATGGTTTTCCCCGTCAGCGCAGTCATGCTCAGAAGAATTCACGAATACAAACGCGTATTGCGAGCATACTCGAAACCGCTATTGCCATTTATCGAATGGGTTCCAACGGAAAAGAATAACGTCGAGGTTTTAAACGAGACCATGTGGCTATACAGCTACTTCGATGCAACTAAGTCGGCAGAATTTCTTTACGATTGGGTACGAGAAACGATCACGAAAGACCTGCCTGATGAAGTAGCGTACCTGGATGCCTACAGGAGATTTAGCGATGGAATTCGTCAAAGATTTGAGATGCCGGATTCGACGGTAGATCTTCTGCATCGGTTTCTCGGACAAAACGGAGGCAGGTTGTCAAAGCGTGCGCGGTCGAAAGAATTTGAGCCACTGTCAAATGATGAAATCAACTACGTCGAAAGCTTGTTTTCGGATTGTTTTTCAGGGGTACCAATGGAGTTCTTGTCTTAAATATCGGGAGTCTGTTCAATCGTTATCCATCACTCCAGCCGATCCTTACCGGCTTGATTCCGCTCCCGTCAGTACATTTCTGAGAGACGCGACTCTTCTACTGTTCCGTACGACACTTCTAGATCAGGACTATACCCATGAATAGGCCCTACCTCTCCGCTCTCGTAGTATTATTCCTCTTTTTCCTCTCAAGTTGCGCCCCAGGGGAGACGACCCTTCAGATTCTTGACTCGGCGACCGAGGCCCCCATCGAAGGCGCGCTCGTGTTCGCGCCGGAGCACCCGCATACTTTTCGGTCGGATATCCGCGGTCGCGTGACGCTGCCGGCTGATTATCCCAGATCATTACTCCGTATCTGGTCGAAGAACTATCGCCCCCATGACATCACGTCTGAGGACGGCGCCGGAATCGTTCGAATGCGATTTGATTCAACGCTTGTCAGTCCCAGGGAACGCGAAATGACCTTCACAAAGAAGGATTCGTTGCGGGGGTCGTACGGACCGTATCGCGAGAACAACGACCTCTTGACCTACGCCCTCAGTGTCCGGCTCGACATCGAACAGAAACACCTCATCGGTTCGAATACGATAACGTTCAGGATGCTGGAAGACGGAGACAGGATCCAGCTCGATCTGTTCGACAACATGAACGTGGACCGCATCGATTTCGGGGGCGAAGAGCTTTCCTACGATCGAGAATTCAATGCCGTTTTCGTCGACTTTCCTCGAACGTTGACAAAAGGATCGATCTACAGCATCGATTTCCATTATTCGGGGCATCCGATGGAGACAGGTCGGTTTGGCGGCCTGTCCTTCAAAGAAGATTCCCTCGGGAATCCATGGGTATTCACCGCGAACCAGGGAATCGGGGCGAGCCTCTGGTGGCCGAACAAGGACCAGCAGCGCGACGAGGTCGACAGCATGACGATCCGCGTAGAGGTGCCGTCGGATCTGATCGACGTGTCCAACGGACGCTTTCTCGGCTCGGAGGATCTCGGAGACGGCTACACGGCCTATGACTGGAAGGTCCACTACCCGATCAACAACTACTCCGTTTCGCTGAACATAGCCACGTATACCCACTTCGCCGATTCGCTGGGCGAGTTGAGCATGGACTTTTATGTTCTGCCGTACCACCTCGAACAGGCCAGAAGGCAGTTTGCCCAAGCCAAGCCGATGCTCGAATGCTTCGAGAGTCGCTTCGGCGATTACCCCTTCCCGAAGGACGGCTACAAACTGGTGGAAGTCCCGTACTCGGGCATGGAGCATCAGAGCGCGGTCACGTACGGCAATCTCTTCAAGAACGGCTACTTGGGACGCGACTGGACCGGGGTGGACGTCAGTACTCGGTTCGATTTTATCATCGTGCACGAGAGCGCCCACGAATGGTTCGGCAACAGCGTGACCGCTCGCGACGTCTCGGACGCATGGATCCACGAAGCATGGGGGACCTATGCCGAGGCCGTCTACGTGGAGTGCATGTTTGGCTACGAAGACGCCATGAAATATGTGAACGGGTACCAGGCGAAGGTCGGGAATCGCGAACCGATCATCGGGCCGACGGGTGTTAATCACTGGCCGACGGGGGATCAGTATTTCAAGGGGGCGTTGTTCCTGAATACGCTCCGCCACGTGGTGGACGATGACGAAATGTGGTGGTCACTCGTGGGCGACTATACGGAGTACTTCAAGCACCGGGAAATCTGGACCACCGATGTACTAGACTATTTTAACGATTATCTGGACATCAATCTCCGATCCGTTTTTCTACAATACCTCTATCACCCCTCGCTCCCGGTACTCGAGTACAAATTCGTGGGAGACGACGTGTATTACAGGTGGAGCGCTGATATAGAGGAGTTCGATATGCCGGTAAAGGTCCGAACGGGCGGCGAAATGTATTTTATCTATCCCTCTGCGGGATGGAAATCCGAGCCGCATTCCGGCGGAGCGGACAACTGGGAGGTCGCGACGGATCTGTTTTACGTCGGGACACAAGAGGTGGAGCAGGAAATCCAAGGCGTTACCCGCATCTCCGACCGGCTTCAATCCTTGGAATAATTCATGGCAAAGCAGTAAAAGAGACCGTTGCCGCCCGTGCCCTGCAGGTTCTCCTGGCTGCAGCCGCGCGAGCCGTGCGCCGAATTCCAGGAGGATGGATTCTGTCCGCCACCCGTGCGGTCGTGGTGCCCGACCCGGGCGCTGCCGTCTTCGTGACTGGTCCAGTTCTGGCATGTCGTGTCATCCTCTCCGGAAAAGAGGGTTCCGTCAAGCTGAGAGCCCGTCAGGATGTCGTGCATGTTGGGACTGTCTCCGCGGCCGTTGACAGGCTCTCCCTTCTCGTCGAGAGAGGCCTCCTTGTCGAGGTTGGCGTCTTCTCCATGAAGCTCCTCGATGTTTCGAGCCACGCGGACGCCTTTCGAGTTGTACCACGGACCTTCGCCGATGCGATCACGAGCGTTCACAGCCTCGGCGTTATCGGTGGCATGTGCGCTGAGATACGCCCGCCAGGTTAGATTCTCGGAGCCGGCCTCCTCGGCCAGAGCCTGGCAATGCTGATCGGCCCCCTCAAGACCCCCCAGATCGGCTCCGCTGCCTGGTCCGGCGCTCGTGATGAAAAAGCTCATGTTTTCGTCAGCCGTAAAATCCTGGGCCAGTATCTCCTGTGCGCCGAGGAGCGCAATCGAGACGAGTGCAATAGGTAGACAGAACTTTTTCATGACGGTTTACGGCATTGTGGGTGGTCTGGGTAGAAATCCGGGA
>JACZYK010000230.1 GCA_022571135.1 Bacteroidota bacterium | reverse complement strand
TGGCCCTCGCGCGCGCATTTGTTAATCGTCCTGACGTGCTCTTTGCCGATGAGCCGACAGGCAACCTGGATGCGGATACCGGTACGGCGATCATCGACCTTCTGTTCGAACTCAACGAGACGGCGGGAACGACGCTGGTGCTAGTGACCCACGATACAGATCTGGCTTCACGGGTGCGACGCATCATGCGGCTGAAAGGAGGCAGAATTGTATCGGACGAACGCGTGTCGAACCATGTCGATCTAAGCAGGAATCCGACGTCGGACTCATGAATAAGTGGGTTTTCAGATTTGCCTGGAGGGATAGCCGCGGCAGCAGGCGCAGGATGCTCCTGTTCGTGTCGTCGATGGTTCTTGGCGTGGCGGCGCTCGTATCCATCAATTCCTTCGGCGATAACCTGCGCCGCGCGATCGACGCTGAGGCGGAAAGTCTGCTCGGTGCCGATCTCAGTTTTGAGAGCCGTCGTCCTTTTTCCGAGACCATGGAAACGACCATCGATTCTCTCGGGGGAAGACAGAGCCGCCGCACATCCTTCTCTTCGATGGCGTATTTCGGGCGGACCGATGATGCCCGTCTGACGACCGTGCGGGCTCACATGGGAGAATACCCTTACTACGGTGAAATCGAGACCGAGCCGGCGGGTTTATCTCGATCCTATCTGGATGGGCCGAACGCCCTGGTGGACGGAACCCTCATGGAGCTTTTCGATGTTCAGATTGGGGACTCCGTGCGTATCGGCAGAATGTCTTATCGCGTCGTAGGGAAGCTGGTGCGGACACCCCGGGAGACGGCTGCAATCATGCTTTTCAGTCCGCGGATTTATGTGCCGCTGGCCTATCTGGACGAGACGCTCTTACAGCGAGGCAGTCGCGCCGAGTACGAGGTGTATTTCCGTTTCGACGATGACAGGGACCCAGACGCGATTGTCCATGACATGAGGTCCAGACTTCGGGAGGAGCGCGTTTCTACCGATACCGTAAGGGAGGAGAGAGAGAATTGGGACCAATCGATGACGAACCTGTACCAGTTTCTCAGCCTCGTTGGATTCATGGCTCTACTGCTTGGAAGCCTGGGGGTGGCCAGTTCCATCCACGTATATGTCCGGCAGCGTATTCAGACCGTTGCGATTCTACGCTGTTTCGGGTCAAAGATATGGTCTACGTTTTCGGTCTACCTGCTTCAGGCTGTTGCTATGGGCCTCGTCGGGGCCTTCCTGGGCAGCCTCCTGGGCTTAGCAATCCAGGCCGTACTACCGGCTGTTCTGGCTGACTTTCTGCCGGTGGATGTAGCATTTTCGCTCTCCTGGAGTTCAGTATGGCTAGGCTCGGGCGTTGGGTTGGGCGTGACGGTGTTATTTGCCCTTCTTCCGCTTCTGACCGTCAAGAATGTAACTCCACTTCTGGCTCTGAGAGCGAGCGTGGATTCGAGCGCGAGGGATCAAAAATCCGGAATGTGGTGGGCCGTAGTGGCCCTCATCGCCATCGGCATTGTGTTCTTTTCCGTCATCCAATCTCCGACGCCGATGATGGGCGTCGTGTATGCATTTTCTCTGTTCCTCGTATTCGGTCTTTTGGCCCTTGTGGCCCGTCTCCTGATTTGGCTTCTTCGTTCCCACTTCCCGAGCACATTGCCCTACGTCTGGCGGCAGGGAATCGCGAATCTACATCGGCCCGATAACCAGACATTGATCATGACACTGGCTCTCGGTATGGGCACGTTTCTTATCACTACGATGCTTCTCACCCAGCAATCGTTGCTGAGACAAGTCTCTCTAATAACGGAAGGAGATAGGCCGAATCTTGTATTCTTCGACATCCAGACCGACCAGATAGAAGGTGTAGAAAGGGAACTCAAATCTATTGGATTACCGGTTCTGGATCGAGTACCGATCGTAGCGATGCGCATCTCCGCGATCAATGGGCGAACCATCGCCTCGATGAGGCGGGACAGTACAGTGCGCCTCACGTGGGCGCACAGACGAGAGCACCGTTCGACGTATCGATCACATCTGACAGATTCGGAAGAGCTGGTCGAAGGAGAATTCGTCCCTGAGATTGGGTCTCGGCATGAGGGCCCCATACCGATAACCGTGGAAGAGGATGTCGCCAACACATTGGCGGTAGGCATCGGAGACACGGTTTCCTTCGACATTCATGGGATCACTGTCGACACGATTATCTCCGGTATCCGGAGCGTAGAGTGGAGGAGGATGCAAACGAACTTCTACTTCGTTTTTCCGAGCGGGGCACTCGCGAAGGCGCCGCAATTCCATGTGGTTCTCAGTAGAACGGAAACGGAATCTCAGTCGGCGTCCGTGCAGGCCTCGATTACGAGGGCCTACCCGAACGTTTCGTCGATCGACATCTCGCTGGTCATGAATGTTTTCGAGGCTATATTTTCAAGAATTGCCTTTATTGTGCGTTTTATGTCGCTTTTCAGCATTCTCACAGGTCTGCTCGTGTTGTCGGGGGCGGTTCTGATCAGTCGCTTTCAGCGAGTTGAAGAGAGCGTTCTTCTGAAAACGCTCGGCGCTTCGCGTTCTCAGGTGTTTAAGATTATGGCTGTCGAATACTTTTCGCTGGGATTGCTGGCCGCCCTTACGGGTCTCCTTCTGGCGCTTCTTGCGGGATGGGCTCTTGCACGGTTCGTATTCATGGTAGAATTCGTGATGCCACCCGTTGCTCTGTCAGTTTTGGTATTCTCCGAGGTGTCCCTCACCGTGCTGATCGGCATTCTTATTTCTGGAGGCGTCTACAAGCGTCAGGCTATGGAAGTCTTCCGTTCCGAGATCTAGATTTGAACGCAGGTATCTTTTTCACTTATTGACGAGTTATCTCACGATCGATGCTCCCTGATCCCGCTGATATCCACCGCCGATACGAGGCGACGAAAGAACGGATTGAACAGGCATGTATCAAGGCCGGAAGAAGCGTCGACGGCGTCACGCTCGTCGCCGTCTCCAAGACGTTTCCAACGGACTTCATTCGTGTCCTGTACAACCTGGGGCATCGCCATTTCGGTGAAAACAAGGTCCAGGAGCTTGCATACAAAGCCTCTTTTCTTCGGGAATCAGGAGACTGCGGAGATCTTCACTGGCACATGATCGGGCATCTTCAGAGGAACAAGGCCCGTGAGGTCGTCCTTGTCGCTGACGTCTTTCATGCGCTCGACAGCGATCGTCTGGCCGAAGAACTCAATCGGAGGGCCGAGGCAGCGGATCGGAGCCTTTCCTGCTTCGTCCAGGTGAATATCTCGGCTGAAACATCGAAACACGGTTTGGGTCCTGACGACGTGCACGCTTTCATCACACGGACGGCAAAGTTTGAACGCCTCACCGTCGTCGGTCTTATGGCTATGGCGCGACCAGTCTTCAATCCCGAAGATGTGCGCCCCGAATTTGCGAAAATGAAGAATCTTCTGGACTCCTATCCGGCCCACGATAATCCTCGGGCGGATCTGAAGTATTTATCCATGGGCATGAGTCACGACTTTGAGGTTGCCATTGCAGAGGGGGCCACCCATATTCGGATAGGAAGCTCCATTTTTGGACCTCGAGCCGGTATGGTTCCGGCCGGTGATATGATCGGACCCGATCGAGTCGCCTGAATCCGTATCTTCCGAGCGATCGCCGAGCTCCCAGCAATCAGGAGCCGATCATTAGCAATCGAATAATTATGAAACTCTCATCACTCGATATCAGGAAACGGGTATTCTCGCGTGCTTTCAGAGGGTACGATGTCGAAGACGTCCATTCATATCTCCATGAGATTGCCAATCAGTGGCAGGAACTGGTGGATAAATTCCGCAGATCGGAGGAGAGCGTCAAGGACCAGCAATTGAAGCTGGACCACTACATGAAGGTAGAAGAAGCGCTGGAGGCGGCCCTACAGACCGCTCGGGTCGGTGCGCTTCAAACGATCGATAATGCCGAACGCAAGGCGAGGGCGCTTTTAGATGAAGCCACAAGGCAAGCCGTCGACATTGCCCGGGAGACGGAGATAGATCTAGTGAGCGTGAAGAGGGAAACCGCCAAGTTTTCTATTCGGCAAGTGGAAATTGTCGCTAAAATGCGTGCATTCCTGCTTTCCGAACTCGAAATATTGGCGCACTATGACGGGAAGGATCCGTCAGGGCTTGTTAAGCTTATTTCATCGGAACCTGGGCAAAGGAGAGAACTCGTTCAGGATATCTCGGATCGAGCGGAAGAGTCGGAGGTGTTCGGAGATATCGAGGAGCTTGAAGAGCCCGAACAACTCGATGAAACCGAGGAGAAACACCCTTCGTTTGTTTTCCAATCTGATGAGGGCGATCGCCTCGTCGATAGCCCCGAAGCGGATGGAGTCGGTGCCGACTTGATTGAAGCCGAGTTCGATAATCCGGATGAAGCCCAGGAAGAAAAGGCTCGTGAAACGGCAGGCACCGATCCGACGGAGGTTTCCGGCAGCAGCCCCGCATGGACCGTCAATCCTCTCATCTCCCGGGAACCCGGCTTAACTGCATCGGGAGAATCCTCCCCGACGGTCGATATTCCGGATAACATCGGAATGGAAGGAGTATCGGAAGAACGGGAAAAAGCGGCGTCCGAGGAAATCAAGAAAATTCGTCGCATCCTCGAGGACCTCG
>JACZYK010000229.1 GCA_022571135.1 Bacteroidota bacterium | reverse complement strand
CGGATTTCTCGCCGCGTCTGCAACAAGCAAATCGTAATAACCGGCCTCGTATTGGTCAAGCGTCCACTCCGCCACATTGCCGAGCATGTCGTACAGGCCCCATGCGTTCGGTCTCTTGCTACCCACCGCATGCATCCTCCCGTCTGAATTGGATTCAAACCAGGCATATTCCCTTTGTTCGGAATCGCTTTCGCCGATGTCATATACGCTTCCCGCCCGGCATGCGTACTCCCACTCGGCCTCGGTCGGGAGCCTGAAAAATATTCCCGTCTTATCGGATAACCACCTCGCATAGCGCAGCGCTCCCCACTGCGTCATTCCGACCGCCGGTCGACCCGGTCCGCCCAGGCCATGAGAGGGATCTTCGTACGGTGGGCTGGGTCTTGCGACCGCATCGACGTCAAGCAATCGACCCGGCACGGCTGAAGACCTTGTGTCCCGGTTCCTGTACTGGAATATGATCCACTCGTCATAGGTGACCTCGAACTCTCCGATCCAGAACGAATCTACGCTGACCCTGCGGCGTGGCCCTTCATCGTCGTCCCTTCCAGGTTCATCAGGATCACTTCCAAGCGAGAAGTCACCTCCGGGAAGCAAGACCATTCGAAACTGAATATGGGTTCCCGGGATTTCGAAGGTATCAACAGCACTCTCCGAAATGCGAAGAGATCCACATCCGACAAGAAGCCAGGCTGAGAAAACCGGACAAATGCAACTGACTAACCGACCGAAATGCATTTTACAAGATACGCCCGTGGGCCGGATTCGTCATTGAGTACTCCCCGCGAGTAAGCCCGAGAAATCAGCCTTACTCCAACGAAGAAACGACAGCCAGCGTTAGACGGCCCGTACTGACCAGGTTTCCAGCTTCATCACTGATCTTGACATCCCAGACCTGCGTTGTGCTCCCGATATGAATCGGGCGTGCTACGCCCTGGACCGTGCCCGAACGCACGCTGTGAACATGACTCGCGCTGACCTCGATACCCAGGCAATAGCTGCCGTCATCCAGACAACTCGTAGCGGCTGCACCGCCCACCGTCTCCATAAGCGCCACCGATGCTCCCCCGTGTAATAGCCCAAAAGGTTGCCTTGTTCGGTCATCAACGGGCATTACAGCTTTCAAAAAGTTGCTCCCTATTTCCACGAACTCCATCCCCAGATGCGATACCAGGCTATGGGAGCACATCTGATTGAGCCACTCGATAGTGATAGGCCGCTTCCATATTGATCTATCAGATTCTTGTGCTCCCATCACTCTCCTCAAGTTAATATTCGGCGTCGGTTCTCCACGGTCGACAGTTAACAGACCGGAAAGGAATCGTCATCTCTCCGGCTCAAGTTTGAATGATCCCGGGGTTGAAAACCGGGATCTCCGGATTATGGTTGGCCATTTCGATTCCTATGGAGAGCCATCTTCTGGTTTCTACAGGGTCGATAATTTCGTCAACCCATAATCTGGCCGCCGCGTAATAGGGAGTCGTCTGCTCGTCGTACCGGGCCTGAATACGGGTAAGGAGCTCCGATTCTTCCTCCGATGTCAACTCTCGCCCGTCTCTTTTCATCCTGGACTTCTCGATCTGGAGGAGCGTTCGAGCCGCTTGAGATCCTCCCATCACGGCTATTCTGGCGCTGGGCCATGCGAGCATCAGTCTGGGATCGTATGCCCGACCACACATGGCGTAGTTGCCTGCTCCGTACGAATTGCCGACCACCACGGTAAATTTGGGAACGACGCTGTTTGCGACCACGCTGACCATTTTTGCTCCGTCCTTTATGATCCCCCCCTGCTCGGCTCTCGATCCCACCATGAATCCCGTAACGTCCTGAAAAAACACGAGCGGAATCCTCTTCTGGTTGCAGTTCATGATGAACCGGGTAGCCTTGTTGGCCGAGTCCGAATAGATGACTCCACCGGCCTGCATTTCGTCCACGTGTGAGGCCACTCCGGCCTTCGCCCTCACTATCAACCGCTGGTTAGCCACGATTCCCACGCTCCATCCATCGATACGGGCGTACCCGGTCAGGATCGTCTTGCCGTAGCCTTCCTTGTATTCGGTCCACGTGTCCCGGTCGATAATTCGGGCCAGAAGGTCCTTCATATCGTATGATTGCGAGCCCGATTCCGGTACGATGCCGTAGATCTCGTCAGCCGGGAATGCGGAATCCGCGCTTTCTATGCGATCAAATCCCGCGCTTGGCCGCCTGCCGAGCCTGCTTACCAGGTTCCGAATCATATCGATACACGTCTCGTCGTCGGGCATCTGGTAATCGGTGACTCCGGAAATCTGCGAGTGCGTCTCGGCGCCACCCAGCGTTTCTACATCGACCGACTCTCCGATGGCAGCCTTGACCAGAAAAGGGCCGGCAAGAAACAAAGAACCGGTTCCTTCCACGATCAGGGCTTCGTCGCTCATGATCGGTAAATAGGCCCCCCCGGCGACACAACTCCCCATGATAGCGTAAATCTGGGGAATACCTTTGCTCGATAAAACGGCATTATTCCGGAAAATCCGTCCGAAATGATCCTTGTCCGGAAATACGTTGTCCTGTTGAGGAAGAAAAATCCCGGCAGAGTCTACCAGATAGATCACCGGGATATGATTGTCGAGTACAATCTCCTGTGCCCGAAGGTTTTTCTTCGCCGTGATCGGAAACCAGGCGCCTGCCTTGACGGTGGCGTCGTTGGCCACAATCATACAGAGCCGGCCATGAACATGGCCCAGACCCATCACCGTCCCGCCGGCAGGACAACCGCCCTCATCCTCGTACATTCCGAGACCGGCAAAAGCCCCTAGCTCCAGAAAATCAGAGGGGTTGTCCACCAGCCGGGCGATACGTTCGCGAACCAGCATCTTTCCACGCTCATGTTCTCGATCCTGACGCTTCTGGCCACCACCGCGGGCAATTACGCTCAGATGCGATCTCCAGGTATCGAGGAGGGAGCCATACGATTCAACCCGACTCCTGAAGAGCTTATCTCCTTTCTTTACGCTCGCGCCAAATGTCTGAGAGGCTTCCGTTTTTGCCATTACCGCTATCAGTTCTCAGTCACGTGCTTCTTGCACTGTCGGCCGTGAAACGGAGTACATCATGAGGTACTCCACTTGCAGACAGTATCGATGTATCATACGACGTTGAACGCATTACAACAAAAAAGCCCCGACCAAAAGGGCGGGGCTTCCTTGATAAAACGTTGTGAACGGGTCCCGAAATCGGACTATTAAGGCCGGTTAACAGGTCCTAAAGAAACGCCGTGATTTTTTGTATAATATCGGCCTTTGGTTCTTCGGTTTTTTCGTGGATCAGGTTTACCATCTTTCGAAGATCGCCTCGAGCTTTTTTCAAGTCGGCCTCATCAAATTCCTGATTTGCCCAGATCGTCTGGATTTGAGTCATAACTCTCCTCCAGCTTTCGTTCATCGCTTCCGTTGCCATGGGATCTGCAAGTTCTCCTGTTAGAGCTTTGAACCCCTGATACAAATTCCAGTCAGATGTGTTTCGACGAATTGTTAGAAGACGCGTCCAAATCGAGGACCGAGTGTCCGCGCGGGCGCCGTCCCCTTCATGCTTTTCTCGCGCGGGACAGAGGCCGTATACTTTTCGATTGAAGCCGAAGAAAAACCCGACCGTTATTTTCTACGCAGCGAGACATTTCCGACGCCGGACCGAAGCGAAAGCTCGGGACCTCCACCGTTAATGCGTCCGGCGAAGGACTTGGACATCCACTTGCCTGTCACTTTCAGTCCGAAATCGCATCGGGCACTCCCGACTCTCGCATGCGCATCCACGTCGACGGCGATGTCATCGTCCATGTAGACAATCACGTTGCCGGCTCCCGAAGTCAGTTCGGAAGCCCGGAGAGGTTGCCGGGTCAGCGTAGCAATAATATTACCGGCGCCAGTCTTCGCGTAAATTTCGCCTTCGACCTCGTCGATTTCGATGTTGCCGGCTCCAGAGCGGATTCTCGCATAGCCGACAATGGACTCGATGGTGATATTTCCGGAACGGAGTCCTCTTTCGCCAGCGTCTCCACGACCACGAATCGTCGCCTTTATCCCTGTAGAAACGGGATTCGATAATAACGTCGTTCCCATCCTGGTCCACGTCATATTCGTGAAGCTCGAGAATCCTCTTGAGATCGTCCGAATCCACGCCCTCCACAATACGATCCATGATGACATAGACGGCATCGTCACTGGTGGATCCGATCTTCACATTTCCAATATCGATATCCAGATAGAGCGTTCCGCCCGGGAGGACCTTGAACGACCATTTTACCGTATCGCCCTCAGGCTCGCTGGCATACGCGGCGCCGACGACCAGAAAGAGCGCCACAATTAATGATGATGCACGTTTCATGGTTCTCGTATTTCGTGAAGCTTCAAACCTTGTTCCGGATCGCTGCCGTTACGAAGACCCGATCAGGGAGTTGCAGAGCGACTCACTTTCGGGCTTCTTTTTCTGCCGCTACATGGGGCATCACCAAAGCAATACGCACGGGCTGTTCTTCAAAAAAGGCATTACCTTCATGGCCTAAGAGAACCCATCCTTTTCATGGTGAAGATCCTCCGTCACATTCTCTCCCGTTCGGGGTTGGCGCTGCTTTTCGCCTGGTCATCGTGCGCAACGGGCGATCTATCTTCCGACGGGCTGGAACTGGAGTGGAC
>JACZYK010000228.1 GCA_022571135.1 Bacteroidota bacterium | reverse complement strand
AGCAGAAACGCCTGTCCGGCGTCGCGGTCGACGTGATCATGGACAGCGTCTCGGTCGCCACGACGTATAAAGAGGAACTGGCCCGGCACGGCGTCATATTCTGCTCATTCAGTGAGGCCGTCCGCGAGCATCCGGATCTGATCAAGAAGTATCTCGGCTCGGTCGTTCCGTATACCGACAACTTCTACGCGACGCTCAACTCCGCCGTCTTCTCGGACGGATCTTTCTGCTACATCCCTCCCGGAGTTCGCTGCCCGATGGAGCTGTCCACCTATTTCCGGATCAACGAGGCCGGTACGGGGCAGTTCGAACGGACGCTCATCGTCGCCGAAGAGGGTTCGTATGTGAGCTATCTCGAAGGCTGTACGGCGCCGCAGCGCGACGAAAATCAACTGCATGCAGCAGTCGTCGAGATCATCGCCCACAAGGACGCTGAAGTCAAGTATTCCACCATCCAGAACTGGTATCCGGGCGATTCCGAGGGCAGGGGCGGCATCTTCAACTTCGTCACCAAGAGAGGGATATGTAAGGGAGATGGCTCGAAAATCAGCTGGACCCAGCTTGAAACGGGCAGCGCGATCACCTGGAAGTACCCGTCGGTCATACTGAAGGGCGACAATACGGTCGGAGAGTTTTACTCGGTCGCCTTCACGAAGGGTCATCAGCAGGCGGACACGGGTACCAAAATGATCCATTTGGGAAACAACACCAGCAGTACGATCATCTCGAAAGGTATTTCGGCACAGTTCGGCCAGAACTCCTACCGCGGCCTCGTGAAGGTCAGCAAGGGCGCCCGAAACGCTCGGAACTTCTCCCAGTGCGACTCCATGCTGCTCGGAGACCGATGCGGCGCACACACGTTCCCCTACCTGGAAATCAACAACCCGACTGCCCAGATCGAGCACGAGGCGACGACCACAAAAGTCGGAGAAGATCAGATCTTTTACTGTCGGCAGAGGGGTATTTCAGAGCAGGACGCGATCAACTTGATCGTGAACGGATTCTGCAAGGAGATACTCGCCAAGCTGCCGATGGAGTTCGCGGTCGAAGCCCAGAAGCTGCTCGCGATCGAACTGGAAGGAAGCGTAGGTTGATTATCGCGATTCCTCGTGCCTTTTTCAATTCGTACAGCCAATTATGCTTCAAATAGAAAACCTTCACGTTCAGATAGAGGAAGACGGAACCAAAATCCTGAAAGGGGTCAATCTGTCTGTCTCCGCGGGTGAGGTACACGCCATCATGGGGCC
Organism: Bacteroidota bacterium; assembly: GCA_022571135.1. Taxonomy (GTDB): domain Bacteria; phylum Bacteroidota; class Rhodothermia; order Rhodothermales; family UBA10348; genus JACZYK01. The sequence continues at coordinate 3,465 of JACZYK010000228.1, read as the reverse complement.
GAACGGATCCGGAAAGAGCACGCTTGCATCCGTTCTTGCCGGACGGGCCGGCTACGAGGTCACCGACGGAAGTGTTACGTTCCAGGGTCAGGACCTTCTCGAAATGGAACCGGACGTACGCGCCAGGGAGGGTCTATTCCTCGCGTTCCAGTACCCCATCGAACTGCCGGGCGTCAGCATGTCGAACTTCCTCCGGCAGGCGGTGAATTCGGTGCGTGCGCATCGGGGCCAGGATGAGCTGAGCGCCGTGGAATTCCTCAAGATGATGAAAGAACGGGCCGGCTATGTCAACCTGGATCCCAGCCTCAAACAGAGAGCTGTCAACGAAGGGTTTTCCGGAGGAGAGAAAAAGCGCAACGAAATTTTCCAGCTCGCCATGCTTGAACCCAAGCTCGCCATACTCGACGAGACGGATTCAGGCCTTGATATTGACGCCATGCGCATCGTCGCCGACGGCATCAACCGGCTCCGTTCCGAGGATCGCTCGTTTGTGATCATTACCCACTACCAGCGAATGCTCGACTACATCGTGCCCGATTATGTCCATGTGCTCGTTGACGGACAGATTGTCAGATCCGGAGACAAGGATCTGGCGCTGGAGCTGGAAGACCAGGGGTACGACTGGCTCAAGGACGAGATAGCGGAAGGAACCCTTTCCTGAGCGCCCGGCCTGAACACCAAATAGAGACCAAGAAATTCTTATACGTCGCATGAGTGGAGCAAAGAAAAATCTAAAAGACCGAATTCTGGTGGCCCACAAGGCGCTTGACGGATCCGTGTTGAATGGAACCGGCACGGCATTGCATGCCCTGCGCAAAGAGGGCATTCGTTCGTTCTCTGCCGTAGGATTCCCGCTTCCAAGAGAAGAGGCCTGGAAGTACACACCGGTGACCAGATGGCTCTCCGACTCCTATGAGTTTCTTCCGCAACGGATCGATGTTTCTTCTGTTGCCGAGCAGCCGACCCGATCGCTCGAAGGCTATCACGTACTCACGCTCAACGGCCGGTTGTTGAGCGAATACTCCACGCTGCCGCCGGATGGGTCTGGAGCCGTCGTTTGCTCGATTCAAGAAGCCGTACAGAGCTTTCCCGAGTTGATAGACCGTCATCTGGGACGATACGCGGACCATAGGAGCGAATCCTTCCCCGCTCTGAATACGGCGTTTCTGAAAGACGGTCTGTTTATCTACCTCAGAACAGCGACGAAGCTGGATCAGCCGCTATATATAACGGAGGTCCTGCACGAGGACGGATCCATCTTTCATCAGCCGAGACTTCTCCTGATCGCGGATAAAGGTTCGCAGGCATCGATCGTTCAGATCTGCGAAGGCGCCGCGTCCGCCACGAGTTTCGAAAACGCCGTAGCCGAGTTTTACCTGGCCTCAGAAGCGGTGATCGATCACTATCACGTTTTCGATCGCGGTGACGACGCACAGATCGTCGAGACGCTTAATGTTTACCAGGAGGGCAGGAGTCATTTTTCGACCAACCATGTCGCTTTTAGCGGCTCCCTGATCCGGAGCAACCTGAACCTGCTTCCGGACGGAGAGGAGTGTGAGACCCGTCTCTTCGGATTGGTCGTCGCCAGAGGCAAGGCGCACGTCGACGTGCACTCGCTCGTCGATCATGCACAGCCTTCTTGCATGAGCAACGAACTCTACAAGTTCATCCTGGATGATGAAGCAACCGGTGTTTTCAATGGAAAGGTATTGGTCCGTCAGGATGCGCAGCAGACGAACGCCTATCAGACCAATCGAAGTATTCTTCTCAGTTCTTCGGCGCACATGTATTCCAAACCAGAACTGGAGATCTACGCGGACGACGTAAAATGCAGTCACGGCGCGACGACAGGGCAACTCGACGACGAAGCGATTTTTTATCTTCGATCAAGAGGCCTGACGAAGAACCACGCGAAGATGCTTCTGCTTGAAGCTTTTGCCAAAGACGTCCTGGATCTGATCGAGATCGATCCCCTGCGGGAGCGCCTGATAGCCAGACTCATGGATATTCTCTCGGCTAGTGCCACAAACAACGCCTGACAGCCGATGAGCGTATGACGACGAGCGATTTACATACCATCTCGACGAGCGATCCGGGCCTCGGAACGAATGCCCGTATCGAAGAAATTCGAGCCGCCTTTCCAATCCTGCAGGAGCGTGTTCACGGCCACCAACTCGTCTACCTGGACAATGCTTCTACGACGCAGAAGCCGTTTGCCGTAATAAACAGGATCCGCGAATACTACGAACATGAGAACAGCAACGTTCACCGGGGAGTGCATTCGCTGAGCCAGATTGCTACGGAGGAATATGAGAGCGCCCGGAGCACTTTGAAGGAGTTTGTGGGCGCACGCACGACGAGCGAGATCGTTTTCACCAGAGGAACGACGGAGGCCATCAACTTAGTGGCGTCATCGTTCGCGAAACCCGAGCTCGGCGAAGGTGATGAGATCCTTCTGACGAGAATGGAACATCATTCCAACATCGTTCCATGGCAGATGGCGTGCGAGGAGACGGGCGCCACGCTTCGCGTAATACCCATCGACGATGACGGTACACTCATTTATGAGGAGTTTGAGCGTTTGCTGTCCGAAAGGACGCGCATCCTCGCCCTCACCCACGTCTCGAACACGCTCGGGACCGTCAATCCTGTCAAACGCATGATTCGGGACGCGCACGGTCTGAACATACCGGTCCTGATAGATGGCGCCCAGGCGGTTCCACACATGCCGGTTGACGTCATAGACCTCGACTGTGACTTCTATTGTTTTTCGGGCCACAAGATGTTCGGTCCGACGGGCATCGGTGTCCTCTACGGCAAGGAGGCATTGCTCGATGCCATGCGTCCCTATCAGGGCGGTGGGGATATGATCGAGTCGGTTTCTTTCGAGCGGACAACATATAACGAACTGCCCCATAAATTTGAGGCAGGAACACCGAATATCGTGGGCGCCCTCGGATTGGCAGCCGCCGTGGAGTATCTACGAGAGATCGGATTCGATCTGATTCGCGAGCACGAGAGGAATCTTCTAGTGTATGCCAGAGAAAGGCTCTCGCAAATTGAGGGAATTCGATTTATAGGTGACTCCGCACATCGGGCCGCCGTCGTGTCGGTGCTCCTCGGATCAACCCACCCGTACGACGTAGGTACGATTCTGGACCGGATGGGAATCGCCGTCCGAACCGGACACCACTGCACACAGCCGCTCATGCGCCATTACGGGATCCCCGGAACGGTACGGGCGTCGTTTGCTTTCTACAACACGTTGGAGGAGATCGACAGCCTGGTCGAAGCCCTTCAGCGCGCCTCTTCCGTTTTATCCTGATCGAATGATCGCAGTCGACTCTATAGTATACCGCGGAGAAGAGATCGTCGAGGAATTCGACCTGTTCGACGACTGGATGTCCCGGTACGAATACCTGATCGAGATGGGGCGATCCCTGCCCCTCATCGACGAGGCATATC
>JACZYK010000227.1 GCA_022571135.1 Bacteroidota bacterium | reverse complement strand
TAAATTTGCCATTGTATTTTCAGAGGAATTCAAAAAAAGAAACAGCGTTCAGAATAATGTGGGGATATAAGAGATTATCGAATGAGGCCAAATCTATTGTAAGAAAATTCAGTTATGATAATATTGAACTGGATGCGCTTTATCGAAATGTTATATCTGAAATCCCTAGAATTAAGGAATAGGACCCTTGTTTATTTCATAGGCAGCCCTAAAGAATGGACCGAGAAGACGGATACAAAAAAAGCTCGCAGGTCATATGATCTGCAAGCCTGGCGCCTGAGGTGTACAGAAGAAGCGACTATGGCGTGTAGAGCTCGAAACCTCCGGCGATCTTTCGGAATCGAACACCAACGGTTGAAGAGACTTCATCAAGGATCTCACTGATGGGTGCGGCCGTCTTCTTGAAATACGATATTCTGAGGAGCCGGACCGACGCCGGCGCCTCGATCCCGACGTTAAATCGTCTGTTCAAGTCGTCAAGGACGTTACCGACATACTCGTTTCTGTACGCATAACCGCCGGTGACCCATGAAAACGCGGTTTCGATGTCCGAGGTCTCAATCTCTGCCGTCGTTCCGGTCTCGCTGGTCACGGCACCGGCTTGTCCGGCGAGAAGACCAACGGGCGCCGAGTCGAAATGCCTGGGCTGCAGCTCGACGTGACCTTCGAGTACGTGAACTATCGTAGCGGGCTCTATTTCCGTTGGCCAGGCTCGAACGGAAAATTGAGTTCCCAGGACGGTCGTACGCGCATTGTACGTATCCACATGGAACGGCGCACCGTTCTCTACCACATCGAAGAAGGCCTCGCCCTTGAGAGATAGGCGTCGTTCCTTTTCTCCGAATCGATCCGTGAAGGAAATCACGGATCCCGACGCCAGAACGACGCGGGAGCCGTCGGGGAGAGTAAAGTTGTTATCTGCCGTCTGACCTGCGGGTACGCGGAATGTATGTGCGGACGGAGCGAACAGGAAGCTAAGTCCGACCAGAATGACCAGCGTTGCTGCGAGAGAAAATGCCCTCCAAGAAAAGATACGTACAGGACGAAATACGCGTCGAAGTACCGGACGCCTGTCCTCTCTACGGGAAGCTGCAGTCAATATCCGCCGACGAACGGATGCTTTTATCCCGTCGTCGACATCAAGAATAGGATTCAATTCTCCGGAAATCTCCCACGCACGCACGAGTTCTTCTCTCTCGTCTACGTCCAGCGCATCGAGATACGCCAGAAGGCTTTCAGGGATATCTGATATTTGTCCGTACTTGTTACTCGTTGTCTCTATTCCTGTGTGTCTGTATCTGCTGTCTTATATGCTGCAGAGCCAGTACAATGTGGTTATTCACTGTCTTCGGGGCCAGATTCATCAGAGCGGCAATCTCGTCATGGCTGAGTCCTTCATATCGGCTTAGCATGAATGCTTCCCTTCTCCGCGTCGGCATCTGGTCTATCCACACGCCGATGAGGGAGCGCAGAGAATCAGCATCCATCTGCTCATCCGTCATCATGTCAAATTCGACTGATGGATGGTCCGCTTCGATTTCCTCCGATGCGTGGCGCTTTTTCTGACGCTCATGATTCAGCGCGTAATTACGCACCATCTGATACATGAGCGCGCGAAGCGACCGCTCCGGATCGATTTCACTCCTTATCTGCCACAGCTTCAGATACACATCCTGCAGTATATCACCGGCCGCATTTCGCTCGTGGACGATGTAAACAGCGTATCTAATTAACGCGTCATACGTGGCGTCGAAGAGCTCGGCGAAGGAGTCTCTATCAGAATTTCGAAGACCGTGACTCCAGGATCGAAATTGGTCCTCCGTAATGGAGCGCATCTAGATCAACCCTCAGTCAATTATTTAATACACCCAATGAAACTCAATTACCTAATGAATGCGCGTTTTCGGGGCTTCGCTTAAAGTATTACATTAGGCATAAGCCGTATCGAATTGCCTGGCTGCTCTGATAGAACTTGGCAAATTGCCGGTAGATCTCGGAGATTGCACTGCACCCGGTCTCTTGACCGCAAAAATATAACGGACGCTCACCTAAAGTAAAGCATGACCCCGTGCCATTTTCCTCGATCAACCGGAGTTCTTACAAGATTGATCAAGTGCCCCGATCCAGCACTGAATACGATGATCCAGCACTGAATACGATCGCCGAGAAACAATCCGCTTCAGTCTAGCTGCGGTCGAGATATGCACTCCCCGGAGGAACCCGTAATACATATCCGTATTATACCGACGGCTTTTCTGTCGACGTCCGCTACTTTGAATTTACTCTGTCCAGATGGCATACGACCAAAGCCGCATACGAAATTTTTGCATCATCGCTCATATCGATCATGGTAAGAGCACGCTTGCCGACCGGCTGCTGGAATACACGGGTACTCTGAGTGAGCGCCAACTCCAGGAACAGGTACTGGACACCATGGACCTCGAGCGTGAGCGCGGAATCACAATCAAGAGTCATGCAATCCGGATGCAGTACCGCCCAGAGGCCGGCATCACATATATCCTCAACCTGATTGATACGCCAGGGCACATCGATTTTACGTACGAAGTTTCGCGTGCCCTGAAAGCGTGTGAAGGAGCCGTTCTCGTTATCGATGCGGCCCAGGGCATCGAAGCCCAGACCATATCCAACCTCTTTCTGGCGCTCGAGAGCGACATGGAGATCATTCCTGTTATCAATAAAGTAGATCTTCCCAGTGCCCATCCGGATCAGGTCGCGCAATCCATCGAGAACCTGATCGGAGAGCCGGCAGAAGATATTCTCCGAATCAGCGCGAAAACGGGAGAAGGCGTGCATGAACTACTTGAAGCCATCGTGGCGCGCATTCCCGCTCCTTCAGGGGATCCATCGGGTGAACTGCAGGCACTGATTTTCGATTCGGTATTCAACACATACAGAGGATCAATCGTCTATGCGCGAGTCTTCAACGGCTCGTTGAAAAAAGGGCAGCGCATCCTTTTCATGTCGAGCGGAAAGGAGTACGATGCGGAAGAGATCGGTATCCTCAGACTGGACATGGAGCCCGTCCAGGAGCTCAAAGCCGGAGAGGTGGGCTACGTAATTGGATCGGTAAAGAACGTCAAGGATGCACGCGTAGGCGATACGATCACTCTTGCTCGTTCGCCCGCAGCAAATCCCATAACAGGATTCCAGAAAGTTAAACCGATGGTGTTTTCAGGCGTGTATCCTACGGATCCTGACGACTTCGAAAATCTTCGAAGTTCCCTCGACAAACTCCAGCTGAACGATGCTTCGCTTACGTTCGAGCCGGAAACTTCGATGGCCCTGGGGTTCGGATTCCGCGTCGGTTTTCTGGGTCTTCTCCATATGGAGATCATTCAGGAACGACTCGATCGGGAATTCGGTCTGGATATCATTACAACGGTTCCGAACGTCAAGTACAGGGTTGAACAAAAAGACAAGCAGGAAATCCTTGTCGATAATCCGAGCAAAATGCCTCCGATCGGACTCATCTCTGAAATTCGAGAACCTTACGTCAAGGCCGAAATCATCACACCTACTGAATATATCGGGGGACTGATGCAACTGTGTCAGGAACGTAGAGGCATTTATATCAATCAGCAATATCTAGATTCACAGCGAGTCAACCTCGAGTATCATCTGCCGCTTGCAGAAATCGTATTTGATTTTTACGATAAGCTGAAGAGCATCAGCCGGGGATATGCCTCTTTCGATTACGATTATCTCGACTATCGGGTGGGGCAACTCGTAAAGCTCGACGTGATGATAAACGGAGATCCCGTCGATGCTCTCTCGACGATCGTACACAGAGACAAGGCATTCGAGATGGGCAAGAAACTCACACGTAAGCTGAAACAGCTCATCCCGCGCCAACTGTTCGAGGTGGCCCTGCAGGCTGCGATCGGTACGCGTGTCATTGCGCGCTCGACCGTCAAAGCCGTCCGGAAAGACGTCACCGCGAAGTGTTACGGAGGGGATATCTCGCGAAAGAGAAAGCTTCTCGAAAAGCAGAAGAAAGGTAAAAAGCGAATGAAACGAGTCGGCAGCGTCGAGCTCCCACAGGAGGCGTTCCTTGCCATTCTGTCGATCGACACGTAAGGCAGACAAGCACGAGCCGAAGAGCATGACCGAACTGCGGAAAACGAAAAAGCTCAAGAAAGAGCTCGGGCTGCTAAATGTCTATGCTATCGCCACAGGCACAACGCTCAGTTCGGGTTTCTTCCTGTTGCCCGGACTCGCGGCTGCCGGCGCCGGACCGGCTCTTCCTCTGAGCTACTTCATCGCAGCGCTTTTCATCCTGCCCGGGCTTGTGAGCACAACGGAACTCGCCACTGCTATGCCCCGCTCCGGTGGTATCTATTATTTCATCGACCGTAGCCTGGGTCCGCTCTTCGGCACGATTGGCGGATTCGGCACATGGATCTCTCTCATCCTGAAAACGTCCTTTGCACTCGTTGGTGTGGGAGCTTATCTGTCGCTGTATCTGCCTGAGGTTCAGATGCAGCCGATCGCCGGGTCGCTCGCGATCTTATTCGGAATCATCAATCTCTTCGGTGCCAAGAAGTCCGCATCGGCTCAGGTCTACCTGGTTATCGGTCTGCTCCTTTTGCTCGGGTGGTTTTCAGGATTTGGAGCACTGAATATGGCGGCCGAGAACTTCACTCCCTTCTTTCAGAAAGGAGGAGCAGCAATCGCATCGACGGCAGGTCTGGTAATCGTCAGTTACATGGGCCTGACACAGGTTGCCAGCATCGCCGAGGAGGT
>JACZYK010000226.1 GCA_022571135.1 Bacteroidota bacterium | reverse complement strand
TCGAAACGGCACAGGCTGCATGGTACAGTCGACTTCGCACGGATGGACAGAGTTCGACCGGGAACTGGATCGGTCTCACGCCCATCGGACCTTTTCCTCGGGTAGAGCCCGGCGATCGGCTCCAGGTGACTTTTGCCCTCGTGGCAGCCGTAAAGCCGGAAGAATTTCAAGGACAGGTCGGGAAATCTATAGATAACGACGAGAGCAGGGCCATCCTGGCCAACAATATCACCTGGGCCAAGCGTACCTATTTCGGGGAAGACAACAATAGAAATGGTGTCCTCGATCCCGGCGAAGATGTCAACGGCAATGGATTTCTGGATAGATATGTGATACCCGAACCACCGTCTTCTCATGTTATGCGGGTGGAGTTCGAAAACTCCACCGATCCAAGGACGGGTCGCCAGGACACACAAGTCGTTATCTACTGGGATAAGTCCGCGGAGGAATCCCGAGACCCGGTGAGCGGACTGCTGGACTTTGAGGGGTATCGGCTTTACCGCAGCAGCCCTGGAGATGATCTGTCGGGTAATATTCTGGACCGCGCTACATTGCTCGCCCAGTTCGACAAGCCGGGTAATCGTACCGGATTCAACAATGGATTCAGTGCCGTCGAGATGAGTTCTCCAGTCACGTTTCCGGATGACACAAACGAATACTGGTATCGATTCGTCGCCGAGGATCTCCTCAACGGATGGCAATACCTTTTCACCGTTACCGCGTTCGATACCGGCGATCCCGATGCCGGTCTGGAGTCCTTCGAGTCATCCAGAACGGCGAACGCTACGCGTGTTTTCCCCGGAACACCGATCGCCGAAGATTCGCAAACAAAAATGGTCGGAGTGTATCCTAATCCTTATCGTGTCAACGCCGCGTGGGACGGACCCACAAATCGAACGCGTAGACTGAATTTCTACAACCTACCCGAGAGGGCGGAGATACGTGTCTATACCCTTGCCGGAGAGATTGTCAAGGATATGATCCATGAGGGAGCCTCATACGTGGGTGACATCCGCTGGTACGACACGTTCAGCGCTGCCAACCGGCGCCTCCCGGGCGGAGAACATTCCTGGGACATACTCTCTGAAAACAGCTTGAATATCGCCGGAGGACTTTACTTCTATACCGTAAAGGATCTCGATAACGGCGAAGTACAAAAAGGTAAATTCGTGATAATCAAATAAGGCGGACGGCCACGCCCGGGAAATGCAGTCCGTTTTCCGCCGAATACCTCGCACTTTGACAATTTAACAAGAAGGTGTTTCCATGCTCAGACGTGCTACAACTTATATCATTCTACTGACTGGCGTCCTGCTCGTCGGTACGGCCCAGGCGCAGGTTCCGGTCGATGTCACCCTGCGCCAGATTAATGAAATCGCCCAGGCGAACATCGACGCGCTCAATGCCGCCGGTTCCGATCTAGTCGCTGGTGACATCACAAGCACCCAAGAAGGATGCGATGGTTTCCTCTATGATTTCACCGGCAGCATCTGCGGTGCCCTTGTCCGCTTTACAGCGGTCGTCATGAGTGATCCTCTGAATTCCGGTCTTGCGACTCCGGACGATGAAACCGGACAGCCGACTCGTGTCCATGTCTTCGTACGCGACGTGAACGCAGACACGGACGGTCCTCTCGGTATGGGCGGCCAGATTGTTGACGCGTCTGGACTGGGGTCCAAGCTCCTCTTGAAGGGTGACGTCATCACGGTTACGGCCAACGTCAGTCACTTCTTCAAAACACTGCAGTTGGATCCGGTCACGATCGAGTTGACAGGTGAAATTCGAGATCTGGAGACGGATCCGATCTTCGATCCGATCGCCGTCTCTACGAGCGACATAAACATGAGCATAGGACCGGATGGCGCCGTACAAGTAAACTGGGACAATATTTCGGACTACAGAGCCAACTTCGTCCGCTTCGAGGGTGTGACCGTAATGAACAGGGATTTCGCGAATGATCGTCCCAACATCCGGTTCTCATCCGACGGCGGTACGACGTCTGTCAATACGTACGAGACGTCTCTTCGCTATCGCAACGATCGCAGCAACTATAATCCGGAGTTCAACGTTCGTGATGACGACTACATTCCTCCGGCGATCGGCGCCAGCATCAACATCCAGGGCTTCCTGACGTATCCCGGCGTCGCCGGCAGCGATCCTTTCAGTTTCGCCGTTCCCTTCGGCACTTTGCTCGCACTCAATCCGATGGAAGATTCGGACCTGGTCGTCGTAGAGTCGCCTCCGTCCGTAACGGATATCGGGCGCCCGACGGGCGTACCGGGAGCAAATCCGATTGCTATATCGGCCGACGTGACTCCCGATCCCACTCGTACAATAACAGGAGTTGTATTGAAATACTTCTTGTCTTCGGACGCTACAACGACGCTCACTCTCAACGAGACCAGCTCCAGCGGTCTGACCCACAACTTCTTAATCCCGCCGGCGCCGGATGGAGACTTCGTCACCTACTGGATCGAAGCGACGGATAGTGAATCCGCGGTAACGGTTTCTGCGTCGTTGAACTACAGGGTTCTACTCAATGGTCTGGATGATATCTCGGATATACAATTAACCATTAATTCGGGGGAGGGTCCGAGTCCGTTCGACGACGTGAGTGATTTCATGAATATTCAGGCAACGGTCACCACGAGTGAAGATGTCTCGGGATTTTTGGCTGTTCAGGACGGGACGGGGCCGTGGAGCGGAATTGTTCTTGAGCGAACCGATGAGCTCAACGCGCTGGATCTCCTTCCGGGCGACGTCATCAATATCCTTGGTGGAACCGTCCGCGAGATTCGTGGACCGGACCGGTTCGATCGTTCCGGCGACGTAACCGGTATCGAAGATCCAACAATCGGCGTCGTTTCGAGGGGTGGAACACCCATGCCGTATCTCGCAATGACGACAGACGTGCTTCAGGACGAAGACGTGGCCGAGGGATTCGAAAGCATGATTCTCCGCTTCGATAATGTCACGGTCATAACTCCGCAGGCAGACGCGCCGAACGACTTCGGCGAGTTCAGAATCGGCTCCGCCGGTGATGACGTCGGAGTTCGGGTGGACGACCAGTCCGACAGCTTCTCCTCCTCCTTCAACGATGGGCTGAACGTAGGAGATAACATGGCGTTCATCCAGGGACTTTGGTCTGACACCTTCGGCAATATGAAGCTGATGCCGGAGAGCCTGGATGACGTGGGAGTGATTACCGATACGGAGGAGAACGAACTTCCTGGTCAGTTCGTTCTGCACCAGAACTTCCCGAATCCGTTCAATCCGACAACGTCTATTCGATTCGACATCGCCCGGACGGGACACGTCAAGCTCGAGGTCTTCGATATCATCGGACGCCGCGTCATGACTCTCGTTGACGGAGAGCGCAGCGTCGGTGTTCACATTGTTTCATTTGATGCCAGGCGTCTCTCGAGTGGTGTCTACATGTACCGCATGGTATCCGGAAGCAACGTTCATACCAAACGCATGCTTCTTCTCAAGTAACCACATCGGAAGAATGTAGAGGGGGAGCACGCCTCCAGTGCTCTCCCCTCTTCTTCTTTCGTCATACCGTCAGGCGAGTCCTCTTGCGCCGCTATCCGATCCCTCTTGTAATCACTGTCACCCTTCTCTGGCTCGTGGGGGCTGTAATCGGATGTGATTCAGGTATCTCGGGCGATCCTTTTCAAAATCAGCCACCCGACACGCAGCTTAGCGTTCGGGACTCGTCTCTGGTGGACAACCTTTCGGACGCAGACAGGCTGACGAGTACGGTCTTCGTCGCCTGGTCAGGGGATGATCCCGATGGCTTCGTTGAAGTCTTCGAGATCCGCTTTTACGACGCGGCACTGCCACCGCTTACCGACGGCTGGACTCGCACGACTTCGACGGATTCATTGATTCTCTTACCGATACCTCGTGGCGACCGCAGTGCGAACGTAGTGTTTGAAGTGCGTGCGATCGACAATGAGGGACTTACCGATCCTACGCCGGCCCGCACCGTCTTTCCGATACAGAACGGCCCCCCGACGCTGGGTCTCAATAATTTCGAGCTGCCGCCCGATACGACGTTTCACGTAGTATCGTTCGCCTGGCGGGCTGACGATCCGGAAGGCGTCACCAACCTGGGACGCATCGACATAAGCCTGAATGACAGTGTGAATTTCGTTGGGTTACCGCCTGAAACGGAGTTCATCACGTTCCGGGGCGATGTAGAAATCGGCAATCCGTCTCAGACCGTAGTCGACGCGCGCGTATTTATCGGGCGAGCTTTCGGAAGCACGGAGATCGTCGTGCCGGGGATGATACTCGATGCCGAGAACACGTTTTATGTCCGTGCGGTCGATCTGACAGACACGACGAGTGTTGCTGAACGCTACGTCTGGTATGTAAAGCGGCAATCGAGCAATCTGCTTGTAGTTGACGACTATCGGAAGGTTACGCACACACTCGTTCGCAGGTATCACACCGAGCTTCTCAGGGAGTACCTCCCCCCCGGTCACCCGATCGATTTCTGGAGTCTGTCCGAACCGTTCGTGACGGGCTCTGCAGGCAACGTTCCCCGCTCGAACGCACTCCATCCGAGCGCCTCGCCCACGATTCAGCGAACCCTGGCAGAGTTCCGGTACATCTACTGGATCTCGACCAATACTACGGACAGGATAAGGGGTAACAATCTGCCCTTCGTAGCCAACGTTCTCGACGAGTTTTTCGATCGGGGAGGTAAGATGATGGTCCACACACGCATCACACTTCCGGCGAATCCGGATGATCTTCTCGGCAACGCAGC
>JACZYK010000225.1 GCA_022571135.1 Bacteroidota bacterium | reverse complement strand
CGACGACCGCCAGCAGTCCGCGGAAGCCGACTCCGGAGCGGCTGCGCCCGAAGCTCCGGCTTCCTCTCCGGCGGCGGCGCCCGCTCTGGAAGAAACCGGTGACGGCATCCCTCGACAGGTTGGAGACGGTAAATTTTTCTCGCCGCTCGTCCGCTCGATCGCCGAGAAGGAAGGTCTGAGCCATCGGGAACTGGCTGGAATCCCTGGTAGCGGACGCGACGGGAGAATCACGAAGAAGGACGTTCTGGGATACCTGCAAACCCGCACCGCGGCCTCCGTAAAGATCCTGTCACCCTCGGCGCCCGTCCCGCGAAAGGCTACCGGCGAGCGGGTCACGATCGAGAAGATGGACCGAATTCGGCAACTCATCTCGGAGCATATGACTAGCTCCAAGGCCACATCCGCACACGTCACCTCTTTCGCAGAAGTTGACGTGACGAATCTGGTCATGCTCCGCGAGCGCAACAAGGAGGCCTTCTACGAGCGCGAGGGTGTAAAATTGACTTATACGCCGTTTTTTGTTTTAGCCGCGGTGGAAGCACTCCGGGACCATCCTATTCTAAATTCTTCCGTCGTCGGGGACGAGATCCACTACAAGAAGGACTATCACATCGGCATTGCCGTCGCTCTGGGTAAAACGGGCCTCATCGTACCGGTTATCCGCGACGCGGGTCAGAAAAATCTCGTAGGCCTGGCACACGCTGCGGCCCATGTGGCCGACCGTGCGCGAAACAAGCAGCTCATGCCGGACGATCTCCAGGGGGGTACGTTCACGGTTACGAACGTGGGCTCGCTCGGATCGATCATGGGAACGCCGATCATCAATCAGCCTCAGGTGGGTATTCTGGCGACGGGCACGATCCAGAAGCGCCCAGTGGTCATCGAAAATCCGCTGATGGGCGATACGATCGGGATTCGGAGCATGATGTTTCTATCGCTCTCGTACGATCACCGTGTAGTAGACGGGGCGATGGGCGCGTCATTCCTGTCCAGCGTGGTAGAAGTGCTCCGGTCCTTCGATCCGACCGAAGTGATCAGGTAGCGAAGGGCGCCGGTCGACATGAAGCATAACCGAACAATTTGTGGACTCGCGGTCCTTCTGTCGACGCTTACGGCCTGCGCAAATTCGGACGATAATCCGACTACCGAAGGATCGGAGAGTATCGAGGCCATCTCGCTGCTCGGCACGCCGCTCTACAGATCCAACCCCGAAGGCGATACCGCCGAGCGAATGCTCGCGCAGCTCGAAGAGGCGCGTGAGCTCCATGAGAAGGATCCTTTCGCAATAGACGGATTCGTGTGGTATGGTCGCCGGACGGCCTACCTGGGACGGTACCGGGATGCGGTCGCCATTTATTCTGAGGGACTGGAGATACATCCGGGAGAGCCTCACCTCCTGAGGCACCGAGGACATCGCTACATATCGCTGCGCGAGCTGGATCTTGCCATTCAGGATTTCCTCGCGGCGGCGGAGGCGGTCGAAGGATTCGACGATGAAGTTGAACCCGACGGTCAGCCGAACGCCGCCGGCATTCCCACGAGCACGCTCCAGACAAACATATGGTATCACCTGGGACTGGCTTTCTATCTCAAAGGCGAGTTCGATGCGTCCGTCGACGCCTTTCGGAACTGCTTCGATCTGGCCGAAAACGACGATATGCGGGTAGCGGCTGCAGACTGGCTCTATATGGCGCTTCGACGGAGCGGCAGCACGGAGGAGGCCGAGGCCGCCATCACATTCGTTGAGACCGAGATGGACATTCTGGAGAATCAGGTCTACCACCGGCGGCTTCTGATGTATCGCGGTATTCTACCCCCCGACTCAGTTCTCGGCGCGACTCAGGATGCCGATGCGCTCCAACTCGCGACGCTGGGATATGGCGTCGGCAATTTTCATCTCATGAACGGGGATACGGAGCGTGCCAAGGAGGTTTTCGACGCCGTACTGGAGACGGGCTTCTGGGCCGCCTTCGGGTACATCGCGGCCGAGGCCGACCTGTCGAGAATGCGCGGGATCGAGTTAGAAAGATGAACTTCCGATTGCGTGGAACGGCGGAGAACTGCTTCGATTAGATCAGGCCGGCATGGAGGTCAATACCGGCTCCGGGACCTACACGCTTCAGACCGCCGGCCGCGGTAGTCTGATTGGATGGGGTAATGGATCGTTCCTCCGTATTTCCGTCGCGTACGCCCAGCCGGGACATGAATTCGTATGTCCGTTATTGACATTATCGAATTCTAGCGTTTGATTGTATAGAAACCGGTCCCGTGAGACGACCGCCGTTAATGGCAAGCGATTTCCGGCCGGTGTTGCCGTCAGCATAATCCGCAAAGGTACAGTCATGCCGAATCCCGAAGAGCCGGAAGGATTTGCATCGCTCTGGCAAGTCGGTGTAACGCTCTCGTTTCCGGAGTTGCAGCTTCGAATCCAGGAGTTCTTGAGGGACTATCTGAAAGGTAAAAGTCCCGAAACGGTGGGCACCTATCGAAGATCGCTCAATGAATTCGAGCGGTGGTTTGTCCTGAACAAGGGGAGGTGTCGCTTTACGACCGACGACATAGAATCCTACAAGGACCACCTGATGAACACGAAGAGACTCCATCAGGTCTCTGTGTCCACGTACCTGACAGCGATACGGCGCCTGTGCCAGTACATGGTGGACGTCGGAATTCTAGAGGAGAATCCGGCACGGGCCGTCAAGGGTAACAAGCGCCCCGGCACGCATTCCAGGAAAGCCCTGACGCAGAAAGACGTCGACGCGCTGCTGGGCACGCTGAAAACGCGAACCGAAATCGAGACGCGAGATCGCGCGATCATCTATATGATGCTGTTCGCGGGGTTGAGCGAGATCGAGATTGTCCGGGCCGATGTTCAGGACCTGGAGCAGACGCTAATGGGATGGTATCTGAGGAGCCAGGGGAAAGGGCACACGGTGAAGGATCAGCAGGTTCCGGTCGATCCACCCGTGATGGACGCGATTCGCCTCTACCTGGATGCCCGCGGTCGGATCCGTCCGGAAGATCCTCTGTTCGTGTCTCACGGCCATCGATCCGACGGACAGAGACTGAACACGCGATCGGTACGCAGCAGGATTAACCTCCACCTGGAAGCCGCCGCGCTCAAGAAACCAGGAATATCTCCACACAGCCTGACCCATACGGCCGCCCTCATCTGGCTCAACGACGGAATGCCGGTCGAGGAAGTCAAACAGCGCATGCGGCATGGATCGCTGGACACCACGATGATATATTTCAGGCAGCAGGGATTACTCACGAATTGACAGTTGGGGTCACTTCATGTCGGAGCTCGGGAATGAAAAAATCCTTCGTCGTGCTGAATTCAACGCGGATGTCCGCAAGTATTGGCTGCTGAGCGGAGTCTGGATCCTGTTTGTTTCCGTTGTCGGAATTCCGCTGATCGTAATCTGGTGGATCATCGGTCTGTGGGCTACCCAGCGGTATCTCGACCGAATTGAGTGCATCCTTACGGAGCGCTCGCTCATCGTGCGGAAAGGGATCCTGAACCGCGTAGAGAAGACGGTGCCGCTTGACAAGATCACGGACCTCGGAAGGATCCAAGGGCCGATAATGCGCTACTTCGGTATCGACAAGATTACGGTCGAAACGGCGGGGCAGTCCGCCCCGGGCGCATTGATAGGCCTGTACGGGATAAAAGATTCCGACTCCTTCAGAGACGACGTGCTCAGGCAGCGGGACATTACTACTTCCACGGAGCCGGTCGTGCTTCCTGAAAGAACGGCCTCCGTACCGGACGAGACACATCGCGTACTGGTCGACATCCGGGATTTACTTTCACGAATCGAAGCCTCAATCTCCAGGCGCAACGACGGCGACGCCTAGCGAGATAGCACTCCTCTGTTTCCTGGGAATCGCGGCAGGCTGTGGTGCGTCCGACTCAGGAATTTGTGCTGCGTCCGACTCAGGAATTTCTATAGGGGAGCAGACGAGAATTATTCCGGTCAAAGGCTCGTGCGGATGGTAAATCGGTGCAATCCGCCCAGCGACGACCACGAGTTGAAAGCATAGTCGATGGCTACGCGGGAGAGGCGAAGGCCGAAGCCCGTTGAGAAGCCGGCGAAATCCAGGCGGGACTTCATCTTCAGTTCGTCGTGTCGGCGATGGTTGTATCCGAATCTGATCTGGAAACTTGGGCTGAACTCAAACTCGCCCCCCATAATGATGTGATAGAGAATACTGCTCAGGGCCGCCGATTCTTCGGGTCCCCCCTCCAGCTTGTGCAGTCGATAGGCCGTCAGGGAAATCAACAGCGGCATGTGGGCGAGTCGCTTCGTAAAACCGAGCCGCAGATCGAACGGAATCGTGTCGCCACGCTCGCCAAACGATGATAACACGAGACCGGCGTGATGAATCGAAGCGCCCAGTGTTACCCTCGCGTCCGGCCACTCGTAAAACACCCCGGCGTCAGCCGAAAGCGCCGAAGCGTGCATGCCATCGATCGAACTGAGCATCAGATGAATATTTGCGCCGTAGCGGAAGTCCCTGAATCCAGTGCGAGACGCCCCAACGCTGAGGCTCAGATCCGAGGCATCAAAAGTGCCGTCTTTCTGCTCCCGGGCTTCGTCGAACACGCTGCAGCGCTGACCGACACCCGCCTGACGCTCTACACGCTGCCGATCAGTGAGTTCGGTCGGGATCCTGTGGGCGAGGACGTCAACATCGTCGACGTGCACGGCATCCGGGCGATCGTGCACAACTTGTTCACCAACGGAGCGCCCCCAGACACCCCGACTCCATCGCAATCCCGTTCTGCCC
>JACZYK010000224.1 GCA_022571135.1 Bacteroidota bacterium | reverse complement strand
GTAACAGAACGTCTCTTTCTCTTTCGGAATGGATGCGAACAGCGCCAGGCTCTGGTCCAACTGCTGCCCGAGTATTTCAATAATGTCGCCGTCGGGTACTATGCCGATGTACGTATGATAGTACTCGTCGTACTCGGCCCGGGTGGGGCGCTGTGCTCTGAAGTTGTCAGACATCATTTCATCCCGGACTGAGAGTCACGGATTGGGAGTGCAAGGCCGCCCTCAGACAATTAAGGCCGTCTCCAGACAATATACTGCCGGGCCGGCTGTCGACCGTGCTTTCTACAAAACCTACCTCCACACTATTTCTCTGTTCGCAGCGTACGACGGAAACGTAAAACGCTCCTCACTCTTGTCATTTACCGTCCACATGATCGAAAGCATCTCGATGACTTCGGAGTCCGGCCGCGAGTTGAAGTCGCCCGCGAGTATGACGGGCGCTTCTTCATCCCCGATCGCGTTTTAGCGGCCGCCGATCAGCACAGCTGTCAGGACGAGTATTCGCACTCAATAATTCCAAGCGTCTGTATTCGTTCCTGGAGGGGCATTCCGAGAGATATGGGCCGCCATGATCCGAAGCAATTCGTCGTTGCCGAACGGCCTGTACCCGTGTCCACCCATACCGCCGTAATTGACCGATCCGGCGTAATACGGATCGGTCGTGTTCTCCAGGAACTCCTCCATGTAATGCACGCCCCAGTTGAGAAAGTAGTTGTCTTTCTGGCCTACGGTGATATGGAGTTTTCCTACGAGTTTTGGGCCCAGTGTCTTCCAATCCCTCTGGAGGATATACCGCATATCGTAGTTCTCTCTCCAGTACTCGGCGACGCTGGGATCGATCTCACCCGTGTATTTGTCGAAAAGCGGTTTGAAGTAGCCGTCGTCTCCGAGAGGTCCGTGTACGGCGCTCCAGATATCGAGCTGTTGTCCGCTCCGCCCCTTGGTTCCGTTGACCAGCTCCATGCGATTGCGCTGTTTGGAAGTCAATCGCGGGGCGCCGCTTGAGTCATCCCGCGTGTTGATGATCGGCGTTTTGTGCCATTCATACTCTTTGTAGAACGCGTTCTTGTCTTCGTAGATGTTGATCCCCTCTACGTTGCGGAAGTCCAGTGGATCGGGCGCGTAAGCCCAGGAGCCGCCGTAGAAGTCCGGATAGAAAACCTGTAGGGCGACGGCTTCCCAGCCTCCGGTGGAGCCGCCCGTCAGTACGCGGGCGTAGCCTTCAGTAATGAGTCGGAATCGCCGCTCGAGCTCGGGAATCAGCTCCTGGTGTATGGCGTCGCCGTACGGTCCGTTGTTGACCGAGTTGACGGCGTAGGAGTCATCGAAGTAAGGGGTGGGATGCTGAATCGTAACCCCGATGAAACGCGGGAAATTGGACGATTTCCAGGCATCGTAGAGGTCGCTTCCTTCCCGGAAACCGAGAGGCGCGCGGAGTGAAAAGTGGCCCTGATGATAGACGGTTGGATAGTAGACGTCGGGATGTTCATCATAGTCTTTCGGAAGCAGGACCGTGGCGCCTAAATACATCGGCCGGCCCCAGAACTCCGTCAGGATTTCGCTCTGAATCTTGATACGTTTCACCCACCGAGTGTCTTCGGGCACCTTGACGTGCGGCAGCACGCGATTCGTCTCGAGTCGCACGGTGATGTCGTCCGAGGGATTGAACGAGATCTGTTCGACCCCGCTGATCAGGTTTCCGGGCGAATGCCGCCAGTTCTGGCCCTCCCACTGGTCGTTGTGCATCCAGACGGTATGTCCGTCGCTGCGTTCAAACTTCGTGTACTTGTTGAGTACGGCCTGGATGTAGTAGTTGCCCTTCGGCAAGTCCGTAAGGCTGTCGAACGGGTAGCCCAGGGTGGAAGCGTCGATGATGACAGGATCTCCCGGCGCCAAATTCTCGAAATCGACTCCGAAAAATGGGACGCCGTAGCGCCTCACCTGGAGGCGCGGTTCGTCTTCATCGCTGGAGGCGAATGCGAGAAACATTCTTCCCGTCAACGGCCCGTCATGCGTTGAAGCGGGAAAGGAAATTTCGAACCGCATACCGGTCGACGACTGTCCCAAAGATTCCGGAGCCGGCGAGGCGACGAGCAGTACCAGGGAGAAAAGGGACGGAATAAAATCTTGACGTTTCATCTCGAGTGGGGGGTTGTCTAACGGGATCAGTTGCAGAACATAGCACCCACCTCAATTAAATACCGCCTCCGCGCCGTCTACATCTGAAACCTCTTCGACCATCTTATGGCTGGCCTCGGAGCCGTAATCCATTCCGTACAGGGCTTTGATCTGGTCGATTTTTTCCGGCTTCCCTCACTGAAGGGGAGTTATCCCCAGGCGTTGCTGGAGCGAAGGATGCCCTGGCGCCTCGCAAACGCGATGTCTATCTGCGCGAGGGCGCCGTCGTGTGGCCTCCTGACTGCATCCAGGATATCGTAGAGGTCGTACCCCCGCACGGCCATGAATTCGATCACTTCTGATAAGACCGGCGTATTCTCGAAGAAATGATAGAGGGAAACCTCGAGGACGAACAGTTCGGTACGGCCCCAAAGTGTCTTCGCCCCCTTGAGGGCTTCCAGTTCAAATCCCTGAATGTCCAGTTTGACCAGATCCGGGACGCCTGACGGATCTTCGGCGAGGAGCGAATCGAGCGTCGTTACTTCGATCTTTCTCTGCTTTCCCTTCTTCAGCCACATCTCGTCCTCGGCCGGAAGGAACGACGACCCGTTCAGGTCATCCCAGATCGTCATTACTCGCGTCTCTTCGGCCGAGCCGACGGCCAATTCCCGATAGTTCACGTTTTCGTGGTTTCTGCAGAGCGTCCGCAGCCGGCTCCGCAATTCTTCCTGGGGCTCGAGAAGAAGGAATTGCGCCTCCGGAAAGACCCGCATGACCATCCGCGTCCAGTTCTCCCCTATTGGCACCCACATCCACGATGAAAGCCGGTTTGAAGCCGCGTGCCGCAATATCGACATAAAACAGATCCGGGTTTCCGATGGGTCTGTTCACCGATCCCGCTTCGGCCCAGGGGCGTGGACTTCCGATGACGCCGGGCGAGCGAAGAATGGTTTTGGCGAAGCCTCTGAGGCGATGTTTGAATTTGGAATAGGTTCGCATGTCCATCAGATGGGTTTTCAGCGTCCGGCGCTCAACGAATTTCCGACGCAGGAACCGGAGGCCGCCGATCCAGAATACTCGGCTCACGCATGACGGCTTCTATTTCTTCCGGCAAAACCGGAATGAAATCAGTAAAGTTCTCAACGCCCGTCTCTGTAATTACGACAACATCCTCGATTCGGACATAGAGGCTCTCGGCCGGTACACGCAGCATAGCATCGACCGAGAAGACCTCGCCGACGCGCAGGGGCGTGGACTTGTAGTCGCCGACGTCGTGTACGGCCAGCCCGACGGGGTGCTGCATGTGGGCGCTCGAGGTCAGCGCCCTCTCAACGGCGGCCTTGTATTCAGGTTTTGAAAAGGTCTGTGAATCGACGTAGAGACGCATTTCTTCGGCTGCGCGATCGAGTACCTGTCGAACGGTAACTCCGGGTCGGCACTGCTTCAGGAGCGTCGATCTATAGGTTACGATGAAGTTGTAGAGTTCAAGCTGCTCGGAAGAAAAAGTCCCGCTGACGGGCCACATGCGGGTGACGTCGCTGGTGTAATAGTGGTACTCGGGGGAGAAGTCCATAAGGATTAGATCGCCGTCCTTGAGCTCGGAGTCGTTTGTGAAGTAGTGGCCCATGAACGCGTTCGGGCCGCTCCCGACGATGGCCGTATAGGCATCGCGTCTGGCGTCATTCGTCTGATAGACAAAACGCGCGCAGGCTTCGAGCTGATACTCGAATCTTCCCGGTTCCGAACACCGCATCGCCTCCAGAAGACCCAGACCCGCCAGCTGGGAAGCGCGTCGGATCAGGTCGATTTCGGCGGGGCTTTTTACGGCGCGCATCTCGTCCAGGAACACGTCAACGGCGCGTTGAAAATCAAGAAAGTCATAAGCCTTCCGGACCGTTGCATCTGTCGGCAGGCCATCGAAGAATTCCAATGTACCAATACGGGTCTTCAGCTTGTTCGGTATGATGATTGACTCTGGTATTTTTGTCGTCATTTTCATTTTGGACTGTCCCGCATCCATCTGACTGGCATCGACATTACCGTTCACCATCACTAACAACAGAGTGGACAGGATTGAAATTCCCGGAGTAATTTTTACACTATTCATTTTCTTTCGCCTGTTAAAAACTTGTTGAATGATCGATCTATCACTTCTCTTATCGGACTGCTATTGATTTGAAGACAACTCACCTGAGTTTGCCGTCTAATCATTCTCACTTAACTTTTTTCACCGATGGTAAAATCCACGTCCCGTCGAGAATCTCTTTACGCGGTTGATACAGGCGGACGGTATAATTCCACCCCTCCATGATGGGCAGATAATTCACACTTTCTGGATCACCGCCAAAGTGAATTGTGAACGAGCCATCCTTGTTGGGCGTACCAGAGATATTGTTCATGCTATAAGCATTGTGTTCATTTTCTTGAAAATAACCATCCCTGTTGTAAAGGCTGATGGACCAGAAGGCATCCACCGGCACGTCTTTGACTGTGAGCTGATAGGCGCCCGCCGGAAGGTTCGGCTCCACGTTAAGATAGTAAGCCTCATATTCAGGCAAACCACCTCCTTTTCATTAACGGCCAATTGCTATGTCAAAAGCCTTGAGCGAAGCATGCAGGTTGGCAAAACGCTTCTCGCCGGTGATTAGCTGACTCCAAGCATCTTTGGTCAGTTTGAGAACA
>JACZYK010000223.1 GCA_022571135.1 Bacteroidota bacterium | reverse complement strand
GCCGGGAGTGGTGGCACTGACCGTCGGAATGGCTGAGGCTCCGGGCCGCTCGATTGCGGATCGGCTGGTGGAGCGCCTCGACCGCCGCGAGACGCTGCTGCTCCTCGATAACTGTGAACACGTCCTCGACAAGGCGGCGTCGCTCGCCATCGAGGTCTTGAAGCGGACCGGGTCGGTGCGGATCGTGGCGACGAGCCGCCAACCGCTGGGCGTTGCCGGGAGGCACCCGTATCTGATCCCGACCCTGGAAGCACCGGCCGACGATGCGGCCAGATGGCTCGCCAATTTTGACCGGCCTGTATTCGGCGGAGAAGATATCGTCGATCGTCAGTATCAACGGGGCATGCTCACGAGTGGAGACACGCTCCAGTATGCCTTCGGCCTCATGCACGGCAATTACCGAGGCCTGGATTACGTAGGCCATGGCGGATCCGATGCGGGATACAGGGCTTATTTCGTGCGATTTCCGAAATCCAGGTTCAGCATCGCCGTTATGAGCAACAGCGCGGCGGCTCGTACACAGATGCTGGCAAATGCCGTATCTGCTCTTTTCCTGGAAGACGAAATGATACGGATTCCGCGTCCCCCGCTTGTTCAGGATGCGGGAGTTCCAGTCGAAGTACACATCGATCTATCCATCCTTGATCGACTCGTCGGCGAATACGAACTCAAGATCCGGCCCGGATTCGTGCTGACGTTCACGAGGGAGGGCGATCGCCTCTTCCAACAGGCGACCGGCCAGGGAAAATTTGAGGTATATCCATCGAGCGACTCGACTTTCTTTTTCAAGGTCGTGAACGCATCCGTCACGTTTCACCGCGCGCTCGACAGGGTAGTGAATCGGATCACACTGCATCAGGGCGGAGACTACGAGGCCATCCGGGTTGAGAAAAGCAGACCGTCGTACGAAGAACTGAGTGAATTTACAGGAACGTATTTCAGTCCCGAGTTGATGGCGACCTACCGCCTCGTCGTTGAAGAGGATAAACTCATGGCCCGTCATCAGCGTCAGGAGCCTTTCGAACTGATACACGACGACGGAGATACCTATCGTGGACCCTGGTTTTTCGCCAAAGCGCGGTTCATAAGGGACGATTCCGGGACGGTCGTCGCCCTACGGGCCTCGAACGGTCGCGTGAGGGATATGCTGTTCGAGAAGGTGGAATAATCCGGATCACCGGACGCGTATCGGCCGCCTAATCAGACACTTTCTGGCTATTCCCTTGGCTACTCATTAGGTTATTCGCCTCACTCATCCCTTCACTCACCCTGAGGAGGCGCACATGATTTATTTAGACTCACTCTGGATGGCGATACTCGTTTCCGCCATTCTCGTCTGGATCGGGGGCTACATCGTATGGCAGGTTCTTCCCCATCACAAGAATGAGGAAGCCGCCAAACAGCCGATGGACGCGAAGAAACTCGGACTTCACTTCGTGTACTGTCTCGTGGTCGGCATCTTCGTCGCCTACCTTGCGGGACTCGCTCTTCCGGCCGGTTCCGACTATATGGAGGTGTTCCGCTTTACGGCCGCCGCGGCGTTTTCAATCCACGGATTATCCGTAATACAGGAAGCGGTATGGCACGGTAGGCCATGGTCGTTCGTCTACTGGAATTTTGCCGATTCTCTGTTCTACGGACTACTCACGGGCGGTGCGTTCGGATGGCTGTGGCCGTAGGCCGGCCAGGGGCATCGCCGCGTCAAACGATCCGGAGGGAAACTCGATTGGTCTGATTGAGAAGAGCCCGGCAGAGAGGTAACGACGATATCAAACGTGGTGAGGGGAGGTTCGGCCGGGAGGCCGACCTCCCCTCTGCGTCTACTCGACCGAGCCTACTTCTCAGACAGTTTGCTCGCCAAATTTGCGACCTGTAACTCCACCCGTTTGATTTCCCGGATCACCTGGTTCTTCTGCATCTCCATCCAGTACCAGATTTTCATCGACATGACGCTGCCGAGCATCAGGAAGAAGACGGCTCCCCACAGAATCTGCTCGCTGGCCACGTCGGTATCCAGAAACCGAATCCCGGCATAAATCGCAAAGACCAAGAATACCAGCATGATAATTCCCGATGCTATCGACACGAATCGCATGCGCCCCCGGAAAACGCCCAGTAGCATTGCGACGAGCGACTGCTCACCTAGATCATCGTAGGCCTGGGATTCCTTTTCGCTCAGCGCCTCGCGGATCAATTTGTCGATATTCAGTTCAGTGTTGTTCATGACTCAAACCTCCAATGCCTCTTTTAGCATCAGCTGTGCATGACAAAGTCTTGATTTCACGGTTCCGTCCGGGATGCGGAGTACGAATCTGATGTCTCGGAACGGAATTTCTTCCAGATAGAACATGGTAAGGACCATTCTCTACTCTTCGGGCAGTGTGCGAATAACCGTTCGAAGTTTGTCTACCCGACTATCGTCACCGCGTTCGTCACTTGAGCTCTCCGCCTCAACGTCGATAAGCTTCTGCGTAAGCCTGCGCCGCGCCTGTTCAGAGCGGATCAAATCGGCACGCTTATTCCGAACGATGCGATACACCCAGCTGCGAAACCGGGCTGGATCGTCCACCCGGCGTATCCCCCGGGATACGGCCATCCAGACTTCCAACATCGCGTCATTCGCAGCCTCCGTCTCTCCGACAAGTCTCACGGCGTGCACCCGAAGGCGCGTTTGCCACAGTTTGACGGGGATTTCAAAGGCCTTTGCTTCCCCTCTCTGCGCCCTGATTACGGCGAGTTCGGTCAGTATGTCGACACGTGTCCTCACTAACACTTCTGTTTTAATGAACCGTTTCTGACCATAGGTCGGATCCGGACTTCGAAGGGTTCACATGAGTCCCAAATTTTGTTGCACTGCCTTGATTGCCCCGCAGGTGAAACGTTCGCGCTCGAAAAAGCACTAAATTGTAGATTCCCAGTTCAAATCTAACCGAACGGTACCTCCCATGAATCGTCGACACTTTTTCATCGAAGCCGGGAAGGCGTTTCCCGTCGTCGCAGGCGCCATCTACATAGCGGGATGTGACTCGTCGTCCAATGAAAGCGACTCATCTGATGCGCCCGGAGAGGGTTCGCGCGCCCTGGTCATTCTCGCCACCTCGACATTCGACGCTGGTCATTCCCACTCCGCAGAGATTCCTATAACGGATCTGAGTTCGACTTCCAGCAAATCCTACAACTCCTCCAATTCTAACGGCCATACGCATCTAATTACGTTAACTGCCGCCCAACTGAATGAGATCGACGACGGCAGCGAGGTGACGGTTGCGTCTTCAGATAGTGCGGGGCATACGCACCGCTTTACATTTAAAAAAGCAAACACGGGGTCAGAAGGATATTAGGCGCCGACCGGAAGCACTCGGTCATCGGGGCCGGTGGCACTCGGTCATCGGGGCCGGCAGCACTCGGTCATCGGGGCCGGAAGCCTTCGGTATCTGCCGAAGGATATCTTCTTACCGGATTCGTCGTTGTTAACTTGAGGAAGAATCAAGTCTTATCTCAAGTGACCCATGACGGCTCATACAGTCAACTGTCGACCATTAACTCCCGATTGCTGGAATGATTTCGAAACGCTTTTCGGGACGAGCGGGGCGTACGGCGGCTGCTGGTGCATGTGGTGGCGAATCAAGCGGTCCGATTTCGAATCCAACAAGAACGCCGGTAACCGGAGGGCGATGCACGCGCTCGTTCATAGTGGTACAATCCCGGGTATCATCGCCTACGAAGACGATCAACCCGTAGGTTGGTGCGCCGTAGCCCCGAGAGATGAGCTCGGATCTATCAACCGTTCTCATGTACTGAAGCGAATCGACGATCAACCCGTGTGGTCGATTACCTGCTTCTATGTCGCAAAAACACATCGAGACCGCGGACTCATAGAGAAGTTGATCGCCTGTGCCGTCGAATATGTTCGAAAATCCGGTGGCGACATCGTCGAAGCATATCCCCACACGTCGACGGAGAAGAAGCTCGCAGACGTGTCTTCGTTCATGGGATTCCCGGAAGTATTCAAAAGACAGGGGTTTCAGGCCGTCAGACAGGCATCAAAAAGCAAACTCATCATGCGCCGATACCTTGCCATGGTGTGCCTCGTTCTCATCGCCTTCCCCGTTGCCGGCCAACCACATCAACCGTCGTCCCTCTTCAATGGAAAGAATTTAACCGGATGGGTCAATTACGGCACGGAGACCTGGTACGCCGAGAACGGCGAACTCGTCTGCGAAAGCGGACCCGATGCCGAGTACGGATACCTTGCCACGGACGAAGTCTTCACCGACTTCGATCTCTCGCTCGAATTCTTGCAGGAAGCCAACGGCAACAGCGGAGTCTTCTTCCGCTCCTGGGTTCACGGTACGACCGTGGAGGGCTGGCAGGTAGAAATCGCGCCCCCGGGCGGTCATACGGGCGGTATTTACGAATCACACGGACGGGGCTGGCTGATCCAACCAAGCCTGGAAAAAGAATCGTTGCTCAAGGTAGGCGAGTGGAATACCATGCGGATTCTCGCGATCGGCGGGCGCGTCAGAACCTGGCTCAACGGCGTAGGGATGGTCGATATAATGGACGAGCTCATCGGCCGGGCGAAAGGCCGCATCGCCCTCCAGATCCACAGCGGTGGCGGCATCAAGGTCCGTTGGCGCAATATCCACATCACGCGGCTTTGACATACACCCCCGCGCCCGAAGCCGGAGGCATTCCGTTTCCTGATTAGCGCTAATCTTCAGCCGGTGTGACAGAGGAGTGTCACAGGCTGCACCTATCCTGTCATGGTCTACTCATTAACCCAAAGGTGCCGACCATGATGAATCGCATTCAGTTTCAGGCGG
>JACZYK010000222.1 GCA_022571135.1 Bacteroidota bacterium | reverse complement strand
TTGTCGAGTTTCGCGCCCCGCGCATCGAGACGCTCGTTTGACAGTCGGCTCAGGAAAGCCAGTTCTGTCGCCACGTGATCGACTTCACCGGACGGATGAAAATCGATGTCTTCCGACTCATATATCGTGCGGATGAGCGATGACGTCTCCATTCCGAGCCGGCCGCTCGGTTCCAGGAACGCGGAGGCATACGGAAAGACGTTGAAGCCGAAAAGTGACTCGAATTCCGCAGCCCGTTCATCTTCCGGCTCCGGCATCCCCAACCCGGAAAACTCTGGCAACGAGAGTACGATCTTTCCGGCTCGATCCACCGGGCCCCGTAGAAAAATGTCTGAGAAGAGCGCATAGGTCCGGCTGCGGGCGCTCTCATCCGCGGTATCTCGAAGTGTCATTCAGGCGCGTCCCTTGAGCATTCCTTTCCAGTATAAGACAGGAAGTAGATAAAGCTTCATCAGGTACATCGACAGCCTCTCTTTTGCTGTATTGAATGGGAACGACGGATCGGGATTGTTATCGTAGTCGAACTCCGCGAGAACGAGTTTGCCGTATCCGGTTATCAGCGGGCACGAGGAGTAACCGTTATAATAGGCGGGATCGGTGATGGCGCCGTTTTTCATCACCTGCAGAAGGTGCCTCACAACGATCGGAGCTTGCTTGCGGATCGCCGCTCCCGTCTTCGCGTTTGGTGTGCTCGCTACATCACCGAGCGAGAAGACGTTGGCATACCGCGTATGCTGAAGCGTATGCTTGTCGACGTCGACCCAGCCCTTTTCGTTTGCGAGAACGCTCGATTTGACGAAGTCCGGTGCGCTCTGTGGGGGGACGACGTGGAGCATGTCAAACCTTTCGACCTTTTCCGTCTGGTTGCCGTCTCCATCGGTCACGCGGAAAACCGCTTCCTTTGCATCTCCCCTCACCTCGATCAGTTCGTGCATGAGGTTGAACCGGATGCCGTAGCGCTTGATGACTTTCTTAAGCGTATTCTCGAATTTCTTCACGCCGAACACGACGGTGCCGGGAGACATGAACTGAATATCCGTCTTATCGAGCGCCCTCTTTTTTCTCAGGTGATCCGCCGACAGATACATGATTTTTTGTGGTGCACCTCCGCACTTTATGGGTGTAGCCGGCTGCGTGAAAATCGCTCGCCCGCCGTTGAGGTTGCGGAGGACCTGCCAGGTGTACGGGGCTTGGTCATACAGATAATTTGAGCAGACACCGTTCTTCCCGAGCGTCTCCGGCAGACCTTTCACCTTATGCCAGTCCAGCTGGATTCCCGGACTCACGACCAGAAAGTCGTAGGAGATCGTCTTTCCATCCCTGGTCGTCACCGTGTTGTTTTCCGGATCGAATGCGGCGACGGCGTCTTGGTAGAATGTGGCCCCTTTGGGGAAGAACTCCGAGTGATCCCTTTCGGTCGATTCTTTCTCGACGACCCCCCCTCCCACAAGCGTCCACAGTGGCTGATAGTAATGTTTGTTCGATGGTTCGATGATGGCAATGTCCAGTGAATTGTCCGATCGGATCAGGCGGGATGCGACGGTCACTCCCGCCGTTCCGCCGCCAACGATGACTACTTGGTGATGCATAATCGATTCTTTTGATCGTACAAAAACGTCGACCGGGCACGGGTAGAGTCTCCGGCCTGTTAGGGGTCCTTCATGTACCCATCCTTCGAGAAGTCATAAGATATGACAAGCATCAACATGTTATGATATGTCAACTAGAATATCGCAAGAACAATGAAGGGGAACCCCGTACGGCATCCATCCAGCACCTTACGCGCCTCTATCCACGACCGAAAGGCTTCTGTGGGAGGACGTATGCCGACTTGACGGGTTTGAGAGGTCGCTTCAACCACCAGGGGCGGCGAAGACCATCCGGACTGTGGTCTACGGCAGATCGCGTCAGTGCATACCACTCCCGATATACCTCCATCGACTTCTCGGTATCCACCACCACGTCGCCATGTACGTCCCCCGGGTGTGCCCTCGAAAGGTGTACGCTTTCTGGAGCCAGCAATGGTGCCCGGAGACGGGATCAGGGTGAACGGCGTGGGTCAGATTCTGATGCACTCCGACGTCCTCCCCCCAGATCCGACTCGTATCGGGATCGAACGACTCCCAGGCCGTAGCGCCGTGAAGTACGCGGAGCCTTTTTTGACCGGTCTTCTCCTCGCTCAATTCCACGAGGCTGGAAGCACCCCTGTTCACGCCTTCATTCTCCTTCAGCCTCCACCTCCCGAGGTGATGGCTCATGGCGATTACGCCGGGCTTGATTCCCTCCGTCACCCACACCCGGTCTACAAAATATCCGATTTGGGTCGTAACCCGAACGAGATCTCCGCTCCCTACTCCAAGACGTGCGGCGTCGGCTGTGTGCATCCAGATCGGATTCTTGTGGCTCAGTTCATAGAGCCATTTCGCATTGGCGCTGCGCGTATGAATCAGTGTGGGGAGCCGAAAGGTGGGTAGCAGCAGCATTTCACCCGCCTCAATGTCGATGTTGTCCGGATGCACGTGACTCTTGAGCGGCCATGGCACAACGTATTCCTTCTCTGGCCAACCCCAGTCTCTGAGCGTCGGAGAGAAAATCTCGAGTTTCCGGCTGGGAGTATCGAATCCCGCCTTCGGCTCGCCGTCAACCAGTACGCCTACGGCTTTGCCGTCTTCAATGAGTCGACCGTTTTCATCCGTTTTCATACCGCTTCTCGAGACGTTCTTGTCGAAGGGGGTATAGTTCTCGGAACGAATCTCGAACGCTCCATACTTTCTCATGTACGCGAGCGGCGTCAGTCCCTCCGCCTCGGCGGCTTCCGGCAGGCCGGGGACTGAATTCTCGAAGATCCACCGGTAGTATTCTTCCACGGTTACGATCTCTCCGGGTCGGTATGGGCTCTCGAAGTGTTTCCGGATCCCCATAGTTCCGTCTGGATCTATCCGTACGGAAAGTTCGATCCAGAATTCATTCTCTTCCCAAACCTCTCCGGGATTCGCCTCATACGTGAATCGGACCTCCCTGCCCATCCGCTGCATAGCCACCCGCCGAACCGGCTGGCGGAATGCAATCCACTGGCCAGCGTGGGTCTCCTGACTCATCAGGTCGTGCCGCTCGCTGGCGTGTCCCATCGGCAGGACGTAGTCGGCGAACCACGCCGATTCGTTCCAGGTTGGAGTAAGGGCGACGTGACACTTCATTTTCTCCTCGTCCTGAAGCGCCTTCATCCACATAAATCCGTCCGGATTGATCCACAGGGGGTTATACACGCGCGTGATGTATACGTCGATCTCTCCGCGACCTTCCTCGAGAAAGTGGGGGAGAAGGAAACTCATCTCGAAAAATGCCAGAGGCCACTCGTGCGGGAGATGAAGTTCGTTCCATGCGTTGAAAGGCTCAGGCTGATCGAAAGGTTTCGGCACAAACTTATTCCATGAATTCCCGGATGTCCCCCCTTTGTTTCCGATACTTCCCGTCAGCACGTTCAAGAAAAAAAGACACCGTGCCACCTGCCATCCACCCAGATTCCCCACCGAGGCCGACCTCCACGTGTGCGCCGCCAGCCGGCCCTGACAGTCGGCGACGATGTGGGCGGCTTCCCGAATTCGGTCGACTCCTATCCGGGCTTCCTCGGCGGCGCGCTCGAACGTGAACTCGCCGTATAACGTCTTCAGAAGCCTGTCGAAATGGTTGAAGTCGGCGGCGTCATCCTTAAGGCTGAATCGGCCGGCCGAGATACTTCTCCTGAAACCCTCTTTCATCAGTCTCCAGACGCCGTCGCGCTCCATCTCAAAATCCACGTCTTCGAAGGGATTCGAGCTGAAAAATTCCAGCGTTTCCCTCCAGTTCACCCATTTCCTTACGAAGTCGCGATCATAGAGATCGTTCTGAATAAGATGATTGGCGATCGCCAGCAGGACGAACGCTTCGCTTCCGGGCCAGGTCGGTAACCACACATCGCTCTTCGATGCTGTATTGGAGAGCCGAGGATCAAATGTCAGCAGCTTCGCACCTTTCTGCTTCGCCTCCATGATGCGCTGCGCATGCGGATTGAAATAGTGCCCCGTTTCCAGATGACTGGAAATCAGCAGAATTACGCGCGCATTTGCGTAGTCCGGGCTGGGGCGATCGAATCCAGCCCAGAAAAAATAGCCTGCCCTCGCACCGCCGGAACAGATATTGGTATGGCTGTTATGAGCGTCGACGCCCCATGCCTGAATACACCGGTTGGTGAAACCGTCTTCCCCCGCCCGACCGACGTGATACATGATGCCGTCTTTTCGACGCTCAAGGCTGGCTCGCATTTTCCCGGAAATCTCTTCGAGCGCCTCATTCCAAGAGATGCGTTTCCATTTTCCTTCTCCACGGCGTCCTACCCGGCGGAGAGGATAAAGAATTCTCTCAGGATCATATATCTGGTTGATAGTCGCCGGTCCCTTCGCGCAGTTTCTCCCACGGCTCCCCGGATGAGCCGGATTCCCCTCGAATTTCTTTATGTCAAGCGTCTGCTTGTCCACGTAGGCCAGCAGGCCACATGCGCTCTCACAGTTGAAGCATACCGTCGGTACGAGCGTGTAGTTACGGGCAATTTTCTTCGGCCACGCCTTGCCGTCCCACTCGACCCAGTCATCCCATTTCTCAGGTGGAGGATACTGACTCATGCGGCCGTCGGGGTGTATGACTTCCGTCATGTCCACTTTTTCCGGTACACGATCTATCGTGCTGAAGACCGGAAGTCCAAAGGAAGCGTCCATTGAAGAAGGGGCGTTCACAGGCTCGCCGCCCATCGCAGCCAGGACGTTTGAAAACAGTCCTTTGATTCTATCTGAGTGTGCCGCCATGAAAAGTCGGTGGTTA
>JACZYK010000221.1 GCA_022571135.1 Bacteroidota bacterium | reverse complement strand
ATTATGGTCCCGGAGATCGCGCTTACACCACAAACCGTTCGGCGCTTCAGACGGCACTTCGGAGACGATATCGCCGTGCTTCATTCGAGGTTGAGTCTGGGCGAACGATACGACGCATGGAGGGGCATTCGTTCGGGTCGGTATCCGATCGTCATCGGTCCCCGTTCTGCGGTGCTGGCTCCGGTCCAGTCGCTTGGACTCGTGGTCGTCGACGAAGAACACGAAGCAACCTACAAGCAGTACGACCCGGCGCCCCGATACCACGCACGGGATGTAGCGATTTTTCGGGCCAGGGAAAACGACGCCGTGTGCGTGCTGGGCTCGGCGACGCCCAGCCTGGAGAGTATCGCCAATGCTCACAGAGAGAAATATTCGCTTCTGAAGATGATGGAGCGAGTCCCGATCTCAGACGGGAGCGCCGTTCTTCCGTCCGTGCGCGTCGTGGATATGCGGAATACGCGGTCGTCGAAAGGGGACCCAGGAATAATATCAGCCCCTCTTCGCGAGGCGATCATCAAACGACTGGCCGACGGACAACAGGTCATCCTCCTCCAGAATCGGCGGGGGTACGCTCCCTTCGTCATGTGCCAGGCCTGCGGCTGGAGTCCGGAGTGCCGGGACTGCTCGGTGTCGATGACATACCACAAAGTCAAAAAACACCTGCGCTGTCACTACTGTGGGCGGACCGAGAGGCTTCCCGATCGTTGCAGGTCCTGCGGCGAGGGTTCGCTACGACAACTGGGCATCGGGACGCAGCGGGTCGAAGAAGAAATCAAAACGTTTCTACCGGACATCAGAATAGTCCGAATGGACCTTGACACCACGTCCCGAAAAAATTCCCATCACGATATCCTCGATCGCTTTGGCCGCGGTGACGCCGACATTCTGCTGGGTACTCAGATGGTAGCTAAAGGACTGGATTTCGAAAACGTGACGCTCGTGGGTGTGATCGATGCGGATTCCGGGCTCTTCATGCCGGACATCCGGGCCGAGGAAAGATCCTTTCAATTGCTGACGCAGGTGGCAGGACGCGCAGGAAGGGCGGATCTACCCGGGGAGGTGATTCTTCAGACCAGAAATCCCGGGCACCGCGTGATTCAGTATGCGGTTCGACACGATTTCAACGGCTTTGTACGGGTTGCTCTCTCGGAGCGGGAAGCACTGGGGTATCCCCCTTCGGGTCGCATAATCGCCGTCCTGTTCAGTGGCACCAACGAGGAGACTGTGTTCGCGCTCGCCGAAAGATTCAGCGCATTATGGAGGACAACCGGCGCTGGATTCCCTCTCCTTGGACCTGTTCCGTCATTTATCGGACGGATCAGAAAGCAGTTTCGCGCTCAATGCGTGCTGAAGATCGCTCCTGGTCATTCCCACAAACGTGCCCGGACGGTCCTGCGAACCGTTATCGATGATTTCGGCGGGCTTCCGCGCGGATACCGCCTCTCGGTCGACGTCGATCCGATCGGAATCCTCTGAGCCCGTCCCGGATACGAACCGGGCGTCGTAACTCAAACCGGACTAGCGGGATTGGGCGTTCAGACGATCCAGCATCAGTCGCGCCTTCCTCTCGAGTGTAGGCTGATAGTCGTACTTGCTGTCGTAGTCGGATAGGCGGCCGAGCAGATCGCGTGCATCCTCTTTCCGGTTCTCTTTTACGGCGATATGGGCGAGATGAAAGAGGCCCCACGGAGCCCACTTGGCTTGTGGGTCTCCCGGTTTTTCTATGGACCTTCGGTACCAGATCTCTGCCTCCTCGAGGTCGCCCGACACATGCGCCAGTCGAGCCAGCCTGTAGGCGGCTTCTCCCTTTTGAGTCTCTGTGGCGAGATCCTCTTCGTACACACGTTCGAATTCGGGTAAGGCAGCCTCCAGATTTCCCGAATTGAATGAATTATGACCTCTCAAGAGGGCTTTATCCGCCGCGTCCATAGGACGCCCGAGTAGGTTCCCTGCTCTTCGTGCCGCTACGAGCTCCTCTTCCATATCCCGAACGGCAATAGTGATTTCGTACCACGCTAAGGCATCCTCACGATTGCCTTCCATTTCGAGGCATTCCCCTATATGAAGCCTGGCTCTCACCTTCAGCGCACGCCCGGCATGTTTCTCCAAAAACGACTCAAACCACTCGCGAGCCTCTTCAAAACGATTCTGCCGATACAGAGATTCCCCGAGAAAGAAATGCACGTAATCGATTTCGACGGCTCCCGTCTCTGCCGTAAATCGAACGACTTCCCTCAAAACGGTCTCGGCCTCAGGAGATCGCATCTTCCGAATGAGGGCATCTCCGTAGGCCAGGCCAAAAAGTGGGCTGCCAGGATACTCTCTCCGGAGCCCGTCCAGGACTGAGATCGCTTCGACGGCTGAGGAGAGTCCATAAACGTCGAGGGTAGCCAGAAAAACCAGTGCTTCCTCCCTGGAATACTGGCTGCTGTCAGCCGATAGCCGTAGTTCCGCAATTCCCCGATCCAGCCCGCCCGAGTACCCGAGAAACTTCAAGAAAGTTTGATACGTTTTCGGTAGCGCCCCGATGGCCATGTGGAGTAGTCCGATTCCCTTGTATGCCTCATAAAAAGTAGGATCCTCTTCGAGCACCGATTCGAATGCCAGAAACGCCGCATTCCCTGCGAATGCAGCCCGAACATAGCGGCCATTCTTCGCCCAGGCCCACATGCGCTGCTGGATGGCATCGGCTCTGAGCCAGGATCGACTGATGGACGGTTCTTGCTTGGCCAGCAGTTCCAGGAGTTCGTCGGATCGTTCAAGAAACAGCTCGTCGGATTCTTCTGTATCAAACAGTAAAACCTCCAGCAGGCCGATAGTTGCCTTGTAATACGCTGCGGCAACCGCTCCATCCGGACGATTGTTCAGACGATCCAGCAGCGATTCGGCTCGAGCGAACTGCATGAACATGATCGTCCGACGCACTTCTTCAAGCAGGTCCACAGATCCCCGATCCGTAAGAAGCATCGGGTGGTCGAGTAACGCATCGGTCTGCCGCGCGCTCGACGGCGTGGCGGCGAGCAAAAGGATGATCAGAATCCAGGATCTACGACAGCGCTCCATCGACTTCGCCTCACCCCCACTCTTTGGTCGGAAACAGGAAGCCGAAAATCGGGAAAACCGCATAGTAGACGACCATGAGAAGAGTCAGCACCGGAAACCAGGGCAACAGATCCGCACCGCTTAGATCTCTAACCGATCTGCGAACCGCAAGATAGTGCGCTGCGAGCCAGATCATCAGCAGACCAACCCCCGCGGAGCCGATCAGAAACGGCGCCAGCCATACGGCCACCAGAGAGAGGACGAAAAGGCCGCTCCAGACCTGAACGCTGATTTTCATATACCGCCCCGCCGAAGAGTGGCGGCGTTTCTGTTTGAGCCAGGAGGCAACAGAACCCTTCGGTCTACTGAATACGAACGTGTCCGGGTCGCTCGACCACACGATTCTTGCGAGTCTCCGAGACCACACGTGTTGCAAGAACAAATCGTCGTCGCCGCTCAGGGATTCGTTGCCGTGGGAATGCCCACCGGCCTCCTCAAACAAGGCTTCGGGGTAACTCAGATTCCGGCCGGTGGCCATGTACGGAAACCCGATTCCGATTGACGCTGCAGCGAGAAATCCGTTCAGGATCGCGTCATATCGAGCCAGTCGACTCACCCATCCCTTTTCCGGCGTAAATGGAGCGAATCCGACCAGCAGGACATTATCATCGAATTGGGCGTGGCGCCGCGCGATGCGCTCAAGCCATAACGGACCCGGCCGACAATCGGCGTCGGTGAATGCGAGCAGTCCGTATCGCGCCGCCCCGACGCCGAGAGTCAATGCATTCTTTTTCCTCGGGAAACGCGGCTCTTCGATGGCCACGAGCCGTAGCCAGGAACGGCTTTCAGCCTTTTCCAGCACGCAGGTCGCCGTACCATCTTCTGAAGCGTCGTCCACGACGACGACCTCGAAATCGTGGTGCGTCTGTAGATCGAACGTAGCGATCAGTCCGGGAAGCCTATCCTCCTCGTTCCGGGCGGCAACTACGACTGAAATTTGCGGAAGCAATTCAGGATCGTCTATCGGCTCCGTTCGCCCGAGGCTGGACTTTCCGGCTGCAACGCGGCGATATCCCGAATACAGCAGGGTCCAGAATCCCAGCTGAACGAGCGTCAGAACGACGAGAGGCCAAACCAGAGTCATGTCGATATCGGGAGAGCGTCAAATCGCCGGCCGTCGGCTCGCATTTCAGGGAGAGCGTCAAATCGCCAGCCGTCGGCTCGCATTTCAGATAGCAATTTAGCGAGCGCGTCGAATCCGTGCTCCCATGCCTGTCCTTCCTCGTGAAGCAAGACGATGGAACCCGGCCTGGCACTCGAGCGGATGAAGCGGCAGACGTTTTCGGGAGTCGCCGCGGATCTGTAATCTGCCGGATCCACATCCCAGAGTGCGACACGGAGGCCT
This sequence comes from Bacteroidota bacterium, assembly GCA_022571135.1. Classification (GTDB taxonomy): domain Bacteria; phylum Bacteroidota; class Rhodothermia; order Rhodothermales; family UBA10348; genus JACZYK01. Next base: position 531 of record JACZYK010000221.1, on the reverse strand, counting down.
GATCGACGATACCAGTTCCATAAGGCCGGGGTTAAGCAGCCATAAGGCGGTCGCGCCCACAGGATCCGCTTCCCCGTTGCCGCCTCAAGAACCTTTATTGACCTGGCCTGATCGCGGACGATCGCACTCGACCTGTTGCGCCAGGCACTGAGATGATCGTAGCCATGTACGCCGATTCCGTGTCCGGCCGATAAAACGTCCTTAATTAAGAGTGGTCTTGTGTCCGCGCCGGCGGCGGAGAAAAAGAATGTTGCCCGGGCGTTCTCGCGTTCCAGAAGTCCTAAAATATCCGTCAGCGAATTCGACGGACCGTCGTCAAAGGTCAGATACACCCGACGTATGTCGGTCTGCAAACGTCCTACGACTCCCGGCCACAACCCTACGTGGACACGCGAAACGAGCGTTGATAATCCAGAATAAAAAAGCATTCCGCTAACGGATCCAACCGCCCAGAGTCACCGAACCAGTTTTCGGGCCTTCCATTCAAAATTTCCGAAGACCCCTGCCAGACCAGCCCATAGTATATATATG
>JACZYK010000220.1 GCA_022571135.1 Bacteroidota bacterium | reverse complement strand
CCGACCGTCGCGAATAATGTGGATGAACCTCGCCTTGGGCCAGACCGAAGCGTAGCGGCGGACGTCTCGTATCTCGCGCATGATCTTGAGGCCCCAGCGCTTCTTGCCGGCTTTGCCGGCGTTGGAGCGACCCATGGCATCGATAACCGCACAACGGTCAGCGAATGTGGCCAATTCCGTCTTCGTCGCGTCCAGCTGCTCGAGAATGATGCTCCGAAGCTCCTCTTTCGAGACGCCGGCACGCACAGCCCTGTGAACAAACTGTACGCCAGGCTTGATATCCGGATTCTTCGAAAGGTTCTTGCCCGAGACGCGCGCATCTCCGTGCTCCAGGAGCTCAATACACTCGAGCACATATCGGCCAAGGTCTTCCGGTCCCTTGAAGTGCAGCTCCGGGGCGACCGCGAGGTCGGGATGGGAGTCGAGAATCACGCTCAACAGCGTCGTACCGGAGCGGCCATCACCGCCAATGAAGATCGTGTCGCCTGCGAACGTTCTATGGCTCACGTAAGATTCTCGCGGGGCGGCAGCACTTTGTTCCACACATCCTTCCACGCGTTGCCGTTGAGATCGGAGGCGTAGGTCTCCAGGATCTCGTAAACGAGGCTGGGGACGGCCTCGGGCAATCGGTATCCGTGGTACCGCGTCGCCTCGCTCAAAGAGGCCCGAAGGAGCGTCGAGACCGAATCCACTTTGGCGTGCGTGTACGCAAGGGATTCCCCCCAGTCGCCCGTCGTTCGGATATCGATCAGTTCTCCGTCAATGGGAAAATACTTGATCTGAACCACGAGGATCGTGTCCGCCGAAGCGCCCGAGCGGGCGGCGTGCTTGCCGACGCCTGTGCACCCGGTTGCGGCAACAAAGAATGCAGCGAGTCCGAGTCCTCCGAACCGTGTCACGACATCGCCTCCTGCACATTTACAGTTTGACCGGAGACCGCCGAAGATTCCATTTCACAGAGGACCGCGGCATCCGCCTTCTTCTGCACGCGGGTCATCATCAGAATCATGAGGGCGTTCAGCCCAATGATTTCGAACGTGAAGAAAATCCAGAAATTGCCCAGCAGAAGCGAGGCGAAGAAAACGATCATCCGCGTGTTCGTGGTCAGGGCATTGTAGTACTTGAGCAGCTTACGATTGAGCTTTCGGTACAGCGTCTTGACGTTTTCCGGAATCTCGCATCCGTACAGTTCCCGGGCGCGCTCGTACAGGTATCCTGAGCGCCGCGAGAAGCGCTCCTGGCGCCGAGTGTACGTGATGTATGCGCCCATCAGAAATCTCTCCGTGAAATCATTTCTCCAGGACAGTTTCTTCTTGTCTTCGAGGAGTCTTTTGGAGCTCTCGAACTCGGCCTTCCCGGGCTTCTCGACGAAAAACAGATAGGCGTTCCGGTAGAAGTCGGCGAGTGAACTCTGATACGAATGGGTTAGTCCGGCAAAGACGACCACGGCGAACACCCATAAATCGCCCGATGCCTCGTACATCCGGTATCCTACGTGAAGGTAAAGGCTTGCGAATTTGACGCTGTCAGAAATGCCGTCGAGCATCCGCCCGAGTCTGGAGCGCGTGTCCGTCATGCGGGCCAGCTGACCATCGGCGCCGTCGAGCGCCTGCCCGAGCATCCATAGAAACACGCCGATCGCATTGAGCCACGGATCGGTGTACATGAACATGTGTCCGGACGCCAAACCGACGATCATTCCGACGACCGAAATCTGATTCGGGGTTATCCGCAGCTTTCGCGCGCCGAGCGCAAGGGCATAACCCCACGGACGGTAAAGGTGGATGTCGATGATTTCCTCGACGTCTCGGGCTTTGTAAGTGTCCTCGATGCGGCCCATGGGCGAGTGCGGGTGAAAAAGAATGGCCGCAAAGATACCCCTCGACGGAGATCAAAGCGACAGTACAATGTGACGTCCGAGCGAAGATGAGGCCTCCTCTTTGCCGTCCAGCCACACTGAAAATGCTTCTCCCGTACGGATTACGCCCAGCTCGCGGCCACGGATCGGAACGCGATCAATGGAGAAAAATTCGATGTCGAAGGGGAAGGGATCGATAACGAGCCCGGTGTCGGTAGGGCGGATGCCGCAGACGTATTTGACGATCAGGTCCACGATCCAGGAGTGCTGGTAGTCGTCGATCCCCCGGTAAACTGACGCTCTTCCGTTGAATGGATGATAGTGCTCGTACGAATTCGGGCGCCCGGGATCTCCGTCGAAAAACATCATGTGGATGAAGCGCGTCATGAACTCGGCCGCGCGCCGTCGCAGTTCGTCGTCGCCGAACCGGATCGCCGAGCGGGCGAGAGCCTCGGCGATATGGCTGTTCGTCATCGGCCACACGCGCCCGTTCCAGGGGCAGTTCATGCGTTGGCCTTTCCAGCGGGCGTCGGCGTCGAAGTATGGGTCGTCAACGCTCGAGGAAGGCACCGGGAAGGGGGTCCAGAACTCGTCCGGATTGAAGAGGTGGCTCTTGAGGCCCCCCAGGTGGCTTTCGTCTACAATGTCCGTGAAGTAAGGATAGAAACAGACGGCGGCCTTGACGCCCGTTCGCTCTCCGGTATTCGGGTTGATGTCGAAGAACATCTCTTCGTCCGGATCCCACATCTTTTCCCGGATCGCTGTCCGGGTCAATCTGGCCGAAGCCCGCCAATGTTCGGCGTCTGCTCGCCGGCCCGTCGCGGAAGCGATTTCCGCAAGGGCCCGCTTGATTTCGTATAGATAGACCGAAACGTCGATTCCTATGAGCCGGAACACTTTTCCCCAGTGCTTTCTGTCCGCGCCTTCGTCGATGGCGATGTAGCGGTGCATGTACTCCTGTCCGGTCTCGTAATGATTGTGGATTTCGTAGAGCCCGGATCCGCCGGGATCGCGCTCCCGGTCGAAATAGTCCACGTAGCGCGTGAGGGAGTCGTACGCCCTCTTGAGGAAGCGGGGTTCGGGGTGAACGAGATCGAGGTCTCGGACGCATCCCCAGTTCGTATGGTAGAAGAACTCGCAGGGCAACGAGCGCGGCGCCAGGTAGCCCATGAAGCGTCCGTCCGCCTGCTGGTTATGGATGAAGTTCAGCAGGCTTCCCTGCGCGACGGATGGAGCCCTCATCCAACGCGTTTCACGGATGTGGCACTGGGCGCTATACGAAATCGGCACGCGGAAATAAGCGGGTCCTTCGAAGACCGCGGCATGGGGGTAGTTGTCCTCGCCGCCCGCGAGCATGTTCATCCGAAGGCCGAACCACCGGTAATTGTAGTACTTCTGGATGAATGGATCGGAGCATTCGAAAGAGGGGACGGAGTCGTAGAAATCATACCAGTTCCGGGTCGCTCTCAAGAACGGATTGCCGGACGCCGCAGACGCAAAGTCCGGAGCATCAGAGGGCCGGACCGAAAAGAAAAATCGAATGAAATCCGACGACGCGGGATCGATCGATAGACGAAAATGCAGTCCGCCATAGACGATTCCGTTAGAATTTTCAACTTTTGGAGCACAGTCAGTTACTAGATCATTATTAAAGTATTGATAGAAGGGAGTAACGATCCATGAAGGTGGCAGTACGCTTCCCTGACTGTTTACGACAGCCCACGAATCGGGAGTCCGATTCGCGCCGAGAGCGCATTCGATCGGGTAGAGGGGTTGATCGCGATATTCGAGGTTTCGGGAGAAGCGGAGGTGTCCCTCACAGACCGCCATCTCGGTCGCTCCGCATACGGGTTGACAGGTCCACATAATCAGATGCAGCTCGGCAGGGGTCGCGCGTGAGTTCACAAAACTCACCTCCGAAGCGATCACGTCGTCCGGTTGCAACGCCAGGCGCTCGGTGATCGTCAAGCCTGAAGGAGTCGAGAAACGCCTCTCCAGCGCATCGGGTCGCCACGAGCGCGCTTCGAACCGGAGCGGAATCTCGCGCGTCCCGCCGGCCGGGTCGGATTCCGCCGCGTCCAGAACCGCATAAGTGAAAAGAGGGCCGAGCGGGTAATTATAGAAGTGAGCCTCGTCCCAGAGCCCCGGCCGATCTTCGAAGACTGGAAACGACGGCGCGTAGAGAAGCCTATTTCCTCCACTCAGAACGGATTTGTCGCTCCGACTCAAGGATGCAAGAATGTCCTCTGGCTGCATGAAACGCGGGTACTATTTCCCGAAATTGTACGCAAATCCGACGAATGGAATGAACGGAAAGCCGTCACCTTCCAGAAAATCCGGCGACGTAATCATGGCGAGATCAACAGCCAGTTTCCTGCCGAAGAATCGAATTCCTCCGGACAGTAATTGGAAGTTGTCCTGGCCGAAAATGACATAATTCTCGGTTATCAATTTGGTGCTATTGGACACCTGGTACTCTGCACCTACCATGAGCACCGGATTCTCGGCAAAATCACCACCCGTAAAACCCAGGCCCAGACCTACGGTTAGAGCTGTTTCCGAAGTTCCGACCGTGCCCACACCATAGGCGAGACCGAAAGAGTCAGAATCTTCTCCGAGAAATTTGCTGATGATGACACCGCCAGCCACGCTCGCGCCTTCGGTCTGTACGAATGTCACCTTGGGTGCAATATATACGAGTTGACCATCCGCGGCCGGAATAAGCGAGACGCCTCCGGCAAGGTTGACATGGGATCCGACACCCACAGCCACGAAAGGAAAAAAGAGATAGTAATCGGCGAAGTATCCCTTTCCGTTTCCCAGGGCGCGGGCTGTCGGCGCAAAAAGGAGTCGCGACACGTTCGGATCGCGTCTCAGATATTTACGGCCGGATAACGCTTCAATGGATGCAATCGAATTTCTGGGGATGTCCATCACGGCATTCAGAAACGTTCGAATCACGATCTCCTTTTCCGTGCTCTTCTGGACCACACCGGTGATCTCGGTGCCGTCCACGAGGACGACGAGTACGGTGTCGGAAGGAGCAATTTCCGTGTCCTGTGCGAGGACCTCGTCCGCCTGTACGCAGAGAGCGATCAGGAGGAAGGATGAGAGCACAATCGGCAACTTGAC
>JACZYK010000219.1 GCA_022571135.1 Bacteroidota bacterium | reverse complement strand
CTGGGTAGACGCCCGTATAGAGACGGCGCTTCCGGACAGACGCCCCATCCCGAGGCCGGACATCCGATCGATGCTCATTCCCCTCGGACCGGTGGCCGTATTCGGTGCCTCGAACTTTCCGCTCGCATTTTCCGTCGCCGGAGGCGATACGGCCTCGGCGTTCGCAGCGGGCTGTCCGGTCGTATGTGTGGCGCATTACGCGCATCCCGGCACCTGCGAACTGGTCGGAAAGGTCATCCGCGAAGCGGTCAGGGACCGTGGGCTTCCGGAGGGCACGTTTTCACTGCTCCAGGGCACCGGTCAGGACGTGGGCGTGCCGCTTGTGAAGCACCCGCTAATCAAGGCGGTCGGTTTTACGGGTTCGCGGGTTGCGGGAGCGGCACTGACAGGAATAGCAGCCGCTCGCCCCGATCCGATTCCCGTCTACGCCGAAATGAGCAGTATCAATCCGGTCGTGTTTTTCCGCGGTGCACTCGACTCGCGAGTGGATGAAATCGCCTCGGGACTGGCCGTCTCGGTGGGTCTGGGCGTCGGACAGTTCTGTACCAATCCGGGCCTCGTTCTTCTCGAGGCCAGCGCTGCTGCCGACAGATTCGTGGAAGTTTTCAGTGCTAAGATGGCCGAGGCGGATCCAGGGACAACGCTTCATCGCGGTATCGCCCGGGCTTACGATCTTTCCGTGCAGGAAAAAGCGGAAGTGGAAGGTGTTCTCACGGTCGCGAAGGCAGCCAACAGGCCCGACTCATGCGAAGTCAGTCCATGGATCTTCCGGACGGATGCCGGGACGTTCATGGCGCGGAAGGAACTGATCACAGAGACCTTCGGACCTTCTACGATCCTCGTAACGTTCCAGAGTAATGACGAACTGGTGGAATTGATCGGAGGGCTTGAAGGTCAGTTGACCGGCACGATTCACTGGGCAGAAAGCGACTTGCCGCTGGACGGGGACATCCTGATGGCGCTTCGGGCCAAAGTAGGCCGCCTGATTCTCAATCAGTTTCCAACCGGCGTGGAGGTATGCCACGCCATGGTCCACGGTGGTCCGAGTCCCTCCACCTCGGACGGCGGACGATCGACGTCCGTCGGTACACGGGCGATCACGCGATTCGCAAGACCGTTCTGCTTCCAGAACTTTATTCCCGAGTCTCTACCGGACGCTCTGAAGGACGAAAACCCACTGGGTATCTGGCGGATGGTGAACGGAGAAAACACCAGCGATTCGATAAACTGACATCGATTATATGTGCTCTCAAATGTCACGGTACGGTGTAGTGTTCGCCGAGGGATTCGCCTCCGAAGACGGTCGTTCTAAACCGAGAGCCGATCTTCGTACGGTACGAATTCGTCGAACTCGACGTAGCGCTTGAGAATCCTCAGATACATAGCCCAGCAGTAGCTGGAGACACGATAATGCGCGTTCTGCTCGGGCCAACCGGTGTGGTGAAAGCGAATCTTCGTTGCGGTCTCATTTCCGTCGAGAATGAATCCGATACGCGTTTCCCTCCATTCGTCGTTGCACTCCGTCATTTCCCACTCGAACGTCGTAGCGACGTGGCACTTGGTGACGCGGGCCTTCCACTGGTATTCCGGACCGAAGTCCAGCTCGTAGACGGCGCCTTCCTCCGGATTACCCGTCGTCGTTTTTGACCACCATGCGCTCACGCCCTCACTGGACGTAATCGCCTCGAAAACCTTCTCGGGTGGAGCCAGAATCTGAAAATCATAGAGTATGTCGGCCATGGTCTGATGATGTCTGTTTCGGTGTTTAAGTGCTCCCAGGCCATCAGCCCGCTACCGGGGAGTATGAGAGTATACGGCTATCGGAGCCGGACGATGGCTTGAGCGCTTCCTGTCTTGACGCTGGCGTAGTCGCCCCACCAGAGCCATGCAGGAGGCGCTCGACCGTACTGGTCGTTCGTCGGGGATGTCCTTTGCGGCTTCACGATACGGCTCAGCCGTCTTCGGCCAGGGCCTTGACCGAGACCGGGCCGATACTCCGATCGTCCCTCGTAAGTACCCGTCTCAGATACCCCGCCTGTCCGACGTGATGCGCTAGATGGGTACAGAGATGCAGCAAAAATTGCAGGGTATTGAGTTCGACGCCGGCGATCGGCTCCGGGTAAGTGGAGCTCAATTTCGACTCATCCATAGATGGCAGAACGCTTCTCAGCGTCACCGATGTCGAGCTGATTTCTCCGATGATTTTTTCCCGCGTAGACGACCGATCCGAGAATTCGCTCACCCGATCTCGAACGTAATCCGTTCCGCCGAGAACATGCCCGACGTAATGCCTGAGGTTGCCGCACACGTGCAGCGCAAGCGTACCGGCAGGGTTGGATATACCGACTGGTGCGGTCCAGATCATCTCGTCGCTCGGAAACGAGTTGATTTCAAGCGCCATGGCTTCAAGATCCCGAAGAAGTAGGCGCTGAATGTATTGGAGGAGATTCGTCATCTGTTGAAGCGAGTTTGTTTCCGGTCCCAGGAGCGCGGGCAAGATAGCTGAAGCCGGTTTCTTTTGGGGTATTCCCTTCGGTGTAAACAGTGCTCGTCCGATGACTGCGAATACGTTGCGTTGGCGAGAGCAATCAATATTCCCCTGGGCACAATGGACAGACAAATTCTGACGTCGTTTCCAGACGTCGCAGTCCATCCGAGTAACGTGATCCGGGGCAATCCCCGGGGCCGACTTTATATTCCTCGCAACGGTGACTTTCCGTAGAGAACACCGCCGTGCCTTGGGCAATTCGTCGTTATCTTCAGTGGCCTGCTCGATGTCGCTCGACCAGAGCAGGTGGAGGCGATATCCGGATAACGCTCTAAGAACAGGTTCTCACTATGAATTCCCGTCGATTCGGAAGACTGGGCTGGATGGTCGGCGAAATCGGCTACGGCATGTGGGGAATGGGCGGATGGAAGGGATCCGACGACGAGGAGTCGGCCCGTTCCCTGCAGCGGGCGCTCGATCTCGGATGCAATTTCTTCGACACCGCGTGGGTTTACGGCGAGGGCCGGAGCGAGGCTCTGCTCGGTAAACTCGTTAGGGCGAATCCGGGACAGGAGATATTCACGGCGACCAAAGTGCCCCCCAAGAACCGGAGGTGGCCGAGCCGACGCGAGTTCAAGCTGGAAGACTGTTTCCCGCCGGATCACGTGGAAGAGTACATCCACAAAAGCCTCAAGAACGCGAGCCTCGAAAGGTTCGATCTCGTGCAATTCCACGTCTGGGAGGACTCGTGGCTCGACGATGATCGTTGGGCGAGCAAGATGATCCGACTGCGCGAACAAGGGCTGATCGGGGGCTTCGGCATCAGCATCAATCGGTGGGAGCCTTGGAATGCGGTCCGGGCCGTCCGGTCGGGGCTCGTCGATGCGGTTCAGGTGATCTACAACATTTTCGATCAGAATCCGGAGGACGAACTGTTTTCGGCCTGCGCGGAGCACGACGTGGCGGTCATCGCCCGCGTGCCCTTCGACGAGGGGACGCTCACCGGAACGCTCACGAAGGAAAGTTCGTGGCCGAAAGGAGACTGGCGGAATACGTATTTCGTGCCGGAGAACCTGGAGAAAAGCGTCGAACGCGCCGATGCGCTCCGGCCGCTCGTCCCGGAAAGCCTGACGATGCCCGAGATGGCGCTCCGATTCATTCTGAACAATCCGGTCGTCAGCACTATCATTCCGGGGATGCGCAAGCTCGCGCACGTCGAACTGAACATTTCGGTCAGCGAACGCGGCCCGCTCCCCGACGCGCTGCACGGCGAGTTGCGGAACCATCGATGGGACCGTTCGCCGACCGACTGGTCACAGTGATGAACGACCATCCCAAGCTCTCGCAGGCGCGGGTGTCGCAGACAGACGTGGCCGTTCTATACGATCGGCTGGCCTGGATGTACGACCCCTGGGGGATAATCACGGAGTCGAAGGCGAGGCGTAGGTCTCTCGAACTCGCCGCCATTGCGAACGGACAACGGGTTCTTGAGGTCGCCATCGGTACGGGTCTCGCCTTCGAGCACGTAGTTCGCTCGAACCCCGGCGGACGAAACGTGGGCATCGACCTTTCGAACGGGATGCTGGCGAAGGCGAAACGGCGTCTTCAGAAGGCCGGACTCTCGAATTTCGACTTATCCGTCGGATCGGCCCTGAGGATCGAGCAGGGCACCGGAGAATTCGACGTCGTTCTGAACAGCTACCTGTTTGATCTCCTCACGGAAGAGGACTGGCCGAACGTTCTGGCCGAGTTTCACCGGGTTCTCAAACCGGGTGGTAAGCTCGTACTCGTTAACATGACGCTCGGAGAGCGGTTTGGCAGCGGGATATTCGAGCGTCTATACCGGATGTCCCCCGCGCTCATGGGAGGATGCAGGGGCGTTCTTATGATCAAACTCGTCGAGCAGAGCGGTTTTAACGTCCATTCCAGGGAGTATTTTCAACAGATGCTGTTTCCCTCGGAGGTCATACTCGCGTCCGGGCACGACGAATCCTGCTGAGATGCTCGACGTTGGGGAAGTCAAATTCGACGGGTCCGGGGAGGAAATAGCGACCACCATCCGCGAGGCTCGCGGGCGAGATGTGGATGGGGTTTGATTGCGCAAGTCCGCAAAAAAGATGTCGGGTGTCAGAGAAAGAAGTTTACTGAAACATATCCGGGCTGATTACCAGCGCCACTTCCGAAATCTTGTCGACGGGCAGTCCAGCAAGCCTTCCATGTTCGCGGATAGCTTCCGGATTGGGTGCGTCATACTCGCAAAAGATTTTACCCTCAGCCTCGGAAACGTAACTTTTGATCCAGACGACACCCGGTACGTTGGCGATGGCTGCAACGGATTTGCGACCAGCTTTGTCCATCTGTTCCTTGGTCAGCACGCCAACCGATCTCTCAATGATGTATCTGGGCATCATTTCCTCCTATTTATTTAGTGACGTTTGTAAATCCCCGCAAAGATCTCGAAGTTTTTTATCTCCATATTCATCTGCGATGATATAGGCTTCG
>JACZYK010000010.1 GCA_022571135.1 Bacteroidota bacterium | reverse complement strand
CCACGCGTTTTGAGAGTTCTTCGTCCATCCGCAGAAGTTTTTCGCGTTCGCCCTCCAGCATGCGGGTAACGGGAATACCCGTCCAGCGGGCTACAACGCTCGCGATGTCCTCCGAATCCACCTCTTCCTTGAGCAGTGCTCCGCCCTTCTGGATCTTGGCGAGCCGCTTCATGCTCTCCTCGACCGACTGTTCATTCTCAGGGATCTTACCGTAACGGATTTCGGCCACCTCGCCGTATTTTCCTTCGCGCTCAAGAGTCTCTGCTTCGAGGCGGAGATTCTCGATCTCCTCTTTAGCGCGTCTGATCGTCTGGATGGTCTCTTTCTCCTGCTCCCACCGAGCTCTCAGAGCGAGGAGCAGTTCATCCAGATTTGCCAGCTGTTCCGCGATCTGTGCGAGCTTGACTTCGTCTTTTTCCCTTTTCATCGCCTCGCGCTCTATTTCAAGCTGGCGATACTGTCGTTCCAGTTGATCCAGCTCTTCGGGCATCGAGTCGATTTCGATCCGGAGCCGCGCCGCCGCTTCATCGATCAGGTCAATCGCCTTGTCGGGCAAAAAACGGTCGGTGATATAGCGGTTACTCAGCTCGGCAGCCGATACGAGAGCGCCGTCCGTGATCCGGACTCCGTGATGGACCTCGTACCGCTCTTTGATTCCCCTGAGGATGGATATCGTATCCTCGACGTTGGGTTCGACGACGACGATGGTCTGGAAACGACGTTCGAGCGCCTTGTCCTTCTCGAGGTACTTCCGGTACTCGTCGAGGGTCGTGGCTCCGATGGCCCGCAGTTCTCCGCGGGCGAGCGCGGGCTTGAGAATATTGGCGGCGTCCATGGCGCCCTCACCCGCCCCGGCGCCTACGAGCGTATGGATCTCGTCGATGAACAGGATGATCTGGCCATCCGCCTCGCCGACTTCCTTGACGACCGCTTTCAACCTGTCCTCGAATTCTCCGCGGTACTTGGCCCCGGCGATCATGGCGCCCATGTCGAGGGCGAGAAGGCGCTTGTTTTTGAGTCCTTCGGGGACGTCCCCCTGGACGATTCGGATGGCCAGGCCTTCGGCAATCGCTGTTTTCCCTACGCCGGGTTCACCGATTAGAACAGGGTTGTTTTTCGTGCGGCGGGAAAGAATCTGAAGAAGACGTCGAATTTCGTCGTCTCGCCCGATGACGGGATCGATCTTTCCTTTTCGAGCAAGTTCAATCAGGTCCTGGGTGTACCTGTCCAGGGCGCGGTACCGGCTCTCCGCGTGGCGATCCGTAATCTTCTGGCCTCCACGAACGCTCTTGAGGACCCCGAGAATTCTTTCTTTAGTGATCCCCTGGTCGCGCAGTGCTTCACCGATGTGATCCTTGGATTCCGAGAGTGCGATGAACAAGTGCTCGGAAGCGACGAACTCGTCCTGAAGCAATTCCGCTTCGGCCAGAGCGCGGTCGAATACTTTGTTGGCGTCGCGCCCGATGAACTGTCCGGACACGCTCGATCCGGTCACGACCGGGAGTTTTTCGAGGGCCTGATCTATTTTGGCGCGCAGCAGATCGAGACTGGCCTCGAGCTGGGTTAGAATGGTCGGTATGACTCCGCCCGGATCCTCCAAAAACGCCAACAGAATGTGCGGGGGTTCGAGGGCCTGATGATTCTTCGAAGCCGCAATTTCTGTAGCGTGCTGGATGCCTTCCTGCGCTTTGACGGTAAACTTCTGAAGATTCATGGTTTATATCGCGTAAGTCCTCTCCAATATGCGCCTATGTACGCCGTTCTGTCAGTACATGCGCTGGTTATCGTACCAGAATCCCCATACGAAAAACATACCAATTCTCGAATGGGTGTCAGGATGGCAGGTAAAGGTGCCGGAACCTCCTTCGCCAACGTCGAAAACGGTTGATTCTAGAGAGGCGCATCGGCTGAAGTTTATCGTATCCGCTGAACTTTAAGGAAGTCCAGTAAAACGGTTCCCGATCCGTTGATCCGAATGCCTATCGATCCCGGCTCGTGCGCTTCCCCATGACCGTGAGTGATCAGCGTTTTGCCCGAGTAAGCGCGCACGTGCGTTCCGTCCGAGACTACGCGATAGGTGTGCCATCCGGAGGCCGAAAAGTCTTTGGTATCGAGCACGTAGATATCCCCGTTTTCGCTCCTGCCCTGGCGCATCTGTCCGTTTCCGATCGCCATGAAACCGAAATTGTCCGCATCCCGGACATTGTGAACGAACATGAAAATGCCCTCAAAATTGTCAAGATTGACTGCGGCATCGACCTGTGTGTCAGAAAGCGGCAGATCGACTAAGAAGAGCACAGGCTCTCCGTCTACCGTTAGTCCGAGGACGTCTCCGCGCTCCCCTGCGTCCATCATGGAGGAAGTGAGTGCGCTTTCCCCTTCCACGAACGCCATCGCCGAGCGCCACGCGGTCGCGCGGGTCGGTTTCCAGCTCCACGAACTGTCTTCTGCGATACTGGGAGACGAGAGGGCTATGGCCAAAGAGTCGGTCGGCGCACCAACAGATTCGACCGAGAGATCGACCGCCTGAACCCCGACGCCGAATCTAAATACCAGTTCCGCGCCATGCTCGGCCGTCGAGAAGAGGAGAACAAGTCCACCTGCAGCAATGAACACCATCGGAAGGTGCACGATCATCCGTTTACTCAGTCCGGTCAGAAATACGATCAGTCGCAGGACGGCATATCCACCATAAAACCAGAACGTCCACTGCCCGAGGTCCGAGTGCTCCGTAAGCAAGGCATTGGCTTCCGAGGGAAGAAAGACAGAATCGGCAGCCTGTTCGCCCGCCAAATACGTGGCAAAAACAGAGATTCCTCCGAGTACGTAGAGCAGGACAGCCGCGCGCCTCCAGAATGGTTGTTCCTTGAGAAACAGGCCCGCGATATCGATCAATACGGCTGTAAAAAGAATCGCAATCGGAAAATGAACGAGCAGTGGGTGCAGATTCGGAGCCCAGTCCGGCAAAAAAGACATAGATTGGAGATGTTGATTCAGATGCGAGAAAGATAGGAACAGGACGACCCTGAGTCAGATATGTTGCGCAGTTCGAGGAACCGGGAGCCCTGACGGGCTTTAGTCGGACCCCGCTGTTAGCAAACGCCCCGCACCCCGGGAAGAATCATGAGCCAGAACAATCCGGATAGAAAGGACGAACGAACGTCGGCGGAGTGGTGGGAAAACTTCAAGAAGCTCCTGGACGATCAGAATGAATGGCCGACCGAGTATCTATTCAAATTCATTGTTCCGAAGGCGGGTCGGGCATCCATGAAGGAGTTGTTCGGCGATCAGGAGATCATCGTACGGGCATCGACGAGAGGTAATTATCTCAGCATTACGGCGCGTCGGATAGTCCAGTCTGCGGATGAAGTGATCGACGTGTATGAGCAAGCCGGAAGAATCGACGGAGTCATATCGCTATGAAGCATGGAAAAGTCGTACGAAGGCCGTAATCCAAGCTCTTCGTGGTCGTCGAGGCGGGTCGCTCAGATCTCCTTATAGATCTTGACGTCGAGCCACGTCACGACTTTACCGCTCTGTACCTCGAACTGGGATGTCGATATGTCGACCTTGAGCTTAAGGCGCTGAGCCTGGACGAAGTTCTGATTCAGCTCTTCGACTTTGCTCTTGATTTCCTGTGCGAGCAAGAAGTCCTGGTCACGCAAAAGCTTATCGACGATTTCGTCGACAGGATTCCTAGCGGGCTTCTCTTCCACGAATTCCACCTCTTATCGTGCGTACGCGATCTCCTATTAAAACGGAGTTTTCTTCCGGATTTGCGCTGATAAACGGCGTATTATCTCATCCGTTTCCTTGAACGAACGTCGACCGATCTCCTCCCACGGTCAGGTAAGAAAAAAGCCCGATGCCGTGAGCACTGGGCCGTCTGAAAATCGAAGGATGAAAAGTCCTATTTCAGCTTGAACGTGATAGGTAGAGACATTTTCACTTTCACGGTTTTGCCGCGCTGTTTACCAGGCGTGAATTTGGCCGTTAGAATACCCCGAACTGCCTCCTCGTCGCATCCTGCACCGATTCCACGGGTGACGACGGGATCGACGACATCCCCGTTCTCATTGACCACGAACTGCAGGAAAACTCGTCCTTCGACACCGGCTTTCTTGGCGATCTCCGGATAGCGGATTCTCTTCTGGAGATCCATCAATCCTGCTATGCTAGTAGGATCACACCACCCCTTGTTATCAAGGAGACAGGGCATCTGCTCGACGATCACGAAGATTTCCGGCTCCAGCTCTTCCACGACTGCGGGTGGCGGCGGCGGAGGCAGGTTGATTATCTCGTCGATATCCAGAAATGCATCGAAATCGATTTCATCGTCTTCGAGAATTTCGTCGTTGGGGACCTCTACAGGTACCGGCGGACGCGGCGGCGGCGGCGGCTTCTCTATCTGCTGGGTCTGCTGAATATCTTCCATTTGCACGATTTCCTGCTCCTGGAGCAGAATATTGAAATCGTCATCCACCCTCATGTCGAGGCGGAAGGCGATAATCAGAATGGCGAGTGAGAGGACCATTCCAATTTCAACAAAGAGCGGGTAGGTCCTTCGAAGATCCGCTTTTTCTGTCTTGCGTAGAGCCATCTTGATCTGAACGCTTCACATGGATAGAAACGGCCCGAAACTTACGGTATTCGACATCAAATCGAAAACCAAAATCTGCGCCTGAGCAAAGTACAGGAGTTAAGTCAATGGGTTCCGACCGGGAAACGCAATACGTGCAAGGTGATCCCGAAAAGAGGACCGACGATGGTCCAGAAAGTTGCCCGGAAGTGCACCAGAGGAGTAACCAGTTCCTACGATTCAGATTTCGGCCGGTTAAACAAGATCCACACCAGCGTACCACCGATGAAACCCACTGCATCGGCCAGCGAGTCGTATAGATCGGGAGTTCGGTCGAAAGGCAACATGCCCTGATACAGTTCTGATATCCCGGAAAACGCGACGCCTACGAGAAGGAATGAGAGGGTAAAGCCTCGGCGGCCCGTCGGCATGGCGCGCAGCCATAGTATTGCCAGGATGAAGAATAGACCGGCATGTGCGATTTTGTCGTATTCCCAAAGGCTGGTCGACGGAAAAGATCGACCGGGAATCGAGAGTAGCAGAACGATGAACGCGGTCCAGCCCAGGGCCAGAGAGAGTGGTTTCGAGGGAAAGGACATCGCTCAATCAGGAGTCGGTAAATACGTCCGGGATCAGAGACAGGACGTCGGATGCGATCATCGACGAGGGTGCATGCGAAGCCGCATAGGTGTCGGCGATGACTCCCCCCAGATGGATTGCAGCAACAGCGGCCTCAAACGAATCGAGGCCCTGAGCCTGAAGTCCCGCCACCATACCGGCCAGGACGTCACCCGTTCCCGCTGTCGCGACAGCAGGGTTGCCGGTGTCGTTGATCACGGTTCGCCCGTCCGGAGCTGCCGTTATTGAAGGCAGTCCTTTGAGAAGCAGAACAACGTTCCACCTGCTTGCGAACTGTTGTGCGCTCCGGACCGGATTTTCGTCAATATTCTCGATTTCGCACAATCTCTTGAACTCTCCGGCATGCGGTGTGAATACCCACTGTCCGCTCGAATGGCTCCGGACAAATTCATTCTGTCCGACGAGAGCGAACAGAGCGTCCGCATCGACCACCGCCCGCTCAGAGCGTTGAAGCAGACCCATGACGAGGGATGCGACGCTTTCATCCCTGCCCAGTCCAGGCCCGATGAGAACGGATCGCGCCTTATCCCAGCGGTTTCCGATTTGTGCAAGCGTGCCCTCGATATCGGTCCTGTTGTTTTGCACGAGCCAGGGAATGACGAGGACTTCCGTAAGTTTTTCCGATAGCAGGTTTCCAATTTCAGGTGGGCAGACCACCACGACATACCCGCTTCCGATTCGAGCCGCAGCGTTCGCAGCCAGTACAGGCGCTCCTGGAAAGTCCGCAGAACCTCCGAAAATCACCGTCGGTCCACTGGTGAATTTGTGGGCGCTTCTTCGTCGGCTAGGAATCAGTCCACGAACGTATTCCGGGCGGCAGTATCTGGATGAACCTTCACCGGACGCCAGGCGGTCGAGTACGAATCTCGGTATTCCGATTTCTGCGACCTCAACCTCTCCCGAAACGTCGGGGCCGTCGCCAACGAGCAGGCCGGTTTTGTATGCGCCCATGGTCACGGTCCGGGTTGCCTTGACGACGCAGCCAAAGGTTTTCCCGCTTTCACTCGCCAGACCGGAAGGCAGATCGACCGACAGAACGGGTGCACGAAGCGAATTCAACCAGGCGACGACGCCTGCGACGGGCGCTCGAACATCACTCGACAGACCGGTTCCGAGAAGAGCGTCTACATAGAGGTTCGCTCCCTCCAATTCGGCGAGCGTCTGTTTGTCATGGAAGGTAATAATTCGAAGCCCCGATTCTTTCTCGGCAATCTTCGAGGCGAGTTTGTGGTTTGCCGCGGCATCGTCGGTGAGGTCATCCGGATTTCCGATCAGGCATAGATCGACCCTGACTCCCATCTGCTGGAGGACGCGCGCGATGACGAATCCGTCTCCTCCGTTGTTGCCCTTACCGCACAGGCAAACGACCCGGGCCGACCGAGGCGTATCGAGCATGGAACGTGCGACTTCGGCGGC
Organism: Bacteroidota bacterium; assembly: GCA_022571135.1. Taxonomy (GTDB): domain Bacteria; phylum Bacteroidota; class Rhodothermia; order Rhodothermales; family UBA10348; genus JACZYK01. The sequence goes on along the minus strand of JACZYK010000010.1, from coordinate 15,988 downwards.
CTTCCTGCCCGCTGATTCCATGAGGGTGAAACCGGGGATACCAAAAGTTTCGATGGTCAGACGGTCGGCCTCGCGCATGGCGGCCGTGCTCAGGACATGAGGAAGTCTGTCGAACACGTCAATATCCTTTGATTGTGAGCGTGTCGGGAACGACGGTTTCCCACCGGGCGCGTACGGGTTCTTCAACGACCATCCATCCGATCGGCTCCGGGGGCCGGTGGGGAAGAACGTTTCCCGCGTCCCACCTGTGGTTTCCGTCGACGTCGGCATAGTATCTGAGTCGATAACGGGATCCTCCCGGTAGTTCGCTGAACCGGAAAGCCCCGTCCTCTTTTGCGCTGACAGATCTCACCGAGCCATTCTGTCCGTCGTCTCGAATGAGCTCGACTACGAGAGGTATGCCGCTCGGCTCAAACGTGACGACTCCACTCAGTTCTCCAAGAACCGCGGCAGAGGCCCGAACAAACCTCCGGATATAAGTCGTGTCAGCTTCGGAAACGGAGACATCGAACGGATTGTGGATGGAGAGATCTCTCAGGTAGATCCGCACGCCGTCCCTGGTAAACGGCCTCGCGGAGACAGGATTGCCACTGGTGTCAACCAGGGCCACCCTGGTGTCCCATTCGTCGGCGGGAGGAGAAGAAAACCGGATTCCCGCATCCACGCCAGGCCATATCCGATACTGGTTTGATAGATCTGACGTCAGTGTGTCCGGGAGAAATTCTTCGAATGATAAAATGCGCTCAAATGCCCGCTGCGAAGGCATGAAATAAAGCGTGTCGGTGAGCATTGCGTTGCCTGTAGAATCCGAAACAGCTCCAGTACCCGAGAGGGCGTGCGTTTGGATCGCGAGCGAATCGATTCTCAGGACGATGTCTCTCGGATCCTCACCGGCGTACACGCCCACTATGCGTTTCCGGGTTCCCGAAAGGGAATCTCTCAGTATCCAGTCCGTGGTCGTCGTGTCTCTCAGTTCGATCGATTCCGAGAATCGCACTTCCAGTTCGCCACTCGAAAGGGCCCGGACGCGACGGATCACCGGGGGGTCGACGTCCTGAAAAGACAGCACCCATGGCGTTTCGATTTCCGAAGAGGTGGAATCTGCAGTCACAGACGGAAACGCCGGAATGCCCCTGGGTTCTGACTCGTCCAGCCTTTTATTTCCGTTCAGGTCCCGGACCGCCAGCACGAAGTAAGGCTGTTCCCGAAGATACCGAAACCTGAAGCGTCCCTGATCATCGGATTGCGTTCGGTAGTCCGGTGCATCGGTATGAGGATCGTGAGTCAACGAATCTGAAACGGCGTAGGCGAACACATCAACGCCGCCCACGCCCTGCCCCCGGGCCTCGTCCACGACGGCTCCAAGGATACGACCTTCGTTCAGTGACGGACCGGTTCCGAACGCGACTGTAACGGGCTGCTTCAGGGCGACACCATGCGCATCCCTCAACCGGTTATCCAGAGAGACGATATAGGTGGTGTTTGGACGGAGTGCTTCCGGAAACACAATCTCGATGCGATCGCCACCGGCGTTAATTGTGGGCGCGACTTCGAATTCCGGAGTGATGGAGACGGCCTGTGCGACAGATCGCTCGTCGAGATCTTCGTCAAATCGGAAAGTTATCCTGTCTGTGGAGACGTTGACTTCTCCATCGCCCGGTTCGGACCGAACAAGGGTCGGAGGATCTTCGTCGACGGGACCACCCCTGGGTGGGATAGGGACCGCACACCCGGAGAGTAAGAGGAGAAGAACCGCGAATCGTCGACAGGCCGCTGCGAGAGTCGTCCATCGCTTTCTGTCCGCCCCGAGCGAGGCGGTCCGGCACCAGTAGGTGGAAAGGAGTGCTTGGCTCTCGCGGGTATGGCTCATCTGTCGTTGGTCCGCCGGCTCCTCAGATTGAAAAACAGATACGCTCCGATAGCCGCCGCTCCGGCGATGACGGCCGGTTCGAGGACACTTCGGAACCATCCTCCCTGAGGCGGTTCGATGTTCGTTTCGGAATATCGAGGATCCGCATATGCGCGTGCTCTCTCGACCGACAGCGTATCGGTGAGTGAATCGGAACATTGATTGTCGGCAAGAATCTGTCCGCCGGGTCCGGACAGACGATATCTCACGCCCAGGCTGGCCGTGCGCAGAAGTCCACCTGATTTTACGCGCTTCAGTTCGATGCCCACGTTTTCGAGCCGGTAGAACAGGACGGGCAGTCGGACATCGGTTCGCAACGTATCGTTATCGAAGACCTGCCTGTCGTTGTCACTCCAATACGAAAAAAGGGCGGATGGCAGGTAGGGCGCGGATTCGTCGCCGTCCAGACGAAAGCTGTCGAGGTTTCCGGGTACATTTCCCAGACACCGAATACCCAGCTCCTGGAGTTGCTGGACGTGCGTAGGCTGAGCTTGCGCCGGCCGCGCAGTCCAGAGCAGCGCAAGTATGATCACCAGAATAAGTACCAGTATCCTCGGCATCGATGAATACACTCAGGGAATACGGATTACGAGCCCCGGCAAGATCCGAAGGGAGTCCTACTTCGTCAATGGTCTGGGCGGTTTGATTCCATCTTTGTGGATTCGGTCAGTGACCCCGGGGCAAGCATCTCCGTGCGCGGCCGAAACTTGTGGTAATGACTACGATTCTGCGACCAGGGAAGTATTTTGCGGGTTCCAGGATCGGTTTGGCTAGGGCCTGTTAACGCTAGCCACCGGCAGGACGGTTTCAGGCGGCGTTAACAGGCCCTAATTTACCGACATCGCGGATGTCCCGAGAAGTGCTTTATGAGCAGATACCCTGAGAAGAAGGTTTCGGAGAAGAGGCGAAAAGAAATAACGTCCCTGAAGGAGTCGAAGTACAGGGATCGTCACGACGCTTTTCTCGTCGAAGGAGCGCGCTCGGTACGCGCCGCGCTGACGGCTCGAGCCGATGTGCTGGAGCTCCTGATAGCCCCGTCCGCCGTCGATTCGTCCATTGGCGACGAAGCCGCGCGAGCGGGTGCGCAGGTTTTGAGTATCTCTAATCGAGAGCTATCGAGAATCTCGAATGTCAGTGTATCCCAGGGCCTCCTTCTCGTCGCGCGCAGGAAAAGGGTTTCGCCGGAGGACATGCTGTTCCGAAAATCGGTTCTGATCCTGGACGGCATTCAGGATCCGGGGAACGTCGGGACTCTCGTCCGTACGGCAGCCTGGTTCGGCGTCGAGGCCGTGCTCTCCGGGCCGGAAACCGCAGACTTTTTTAATCCGAAAGTGGTCAGGGCCAGTATGGGTGGAATCTGGGATGTCGACCTGGCGACCTCCGAAAGTCTCTCGTCCTGGATTTCGTCTTATCGGGAACTGGACGCCAGAATCTATGCCGCGGACCTGAGCGGGGAGTCCGTATATGATTGGACACCGGCTCATCCCTCTGCGATGGTGATCGGGAGCGAGGCTCACGGTCTCTCGGAAGCCGTTCGAGGAGCGATCGACTCGTCGGTTTGCATACCGGGCGTGCGGCGTGCGACGCAATCTCTAAATGCCGCCGTAGCCGGAGGTGTGATTATCTCGGCATGGGTACGTGGGCTCCGGTGAGCACGAAAGCACGATTTATTGTTTCTAAGTCGTATATTTTCCTGATTTAACGTCAAACTGTACCGAATCGGAGACGCTGTATGGAAGTACCCTCGCTACAGGGTCTCGGGATCGAGCACGGTCTACTGACCAAAGAGAGGCATGCGAAGGTCAGCGAGAAACACCGTTCGCTCCGGATTGGAATTCCCAACGAGATTTCGAATGATGAGTGCCGCGTCGCACTTGCTCCGAGCGGTGTAAGCACCCTGGTTTCGAACGGACACCAGGTTTTCGTGGGTGCCGGAGCAGGCGAATTGGCTCATTTTACAGATAAGGAATATTCGGATGTCGGCGCGGAAATCGCTCCCAGTGCTGCCGACCTTTATTCCGGCTGCGAGCTCATCGTCAAGGTCGGGCCACCCCGTGATGACGAGATGAAACTTCTGCAGGAGAAGCAGATGCTGATCTCGGCGTTACATCTCGGAGGCACGTCTCCAGCTTTTCTGCAGCGGCTCATGGATCTCGGAATTACCGGTATCGGTTTCGAGTTCATACAGGACTCGGATGGCACACTACCCATCGTTCGGATGATGCACGAAATCATGGGTGTCATGTCGGTTCAGATCGCTGCTCGCTATCTGGAAAGCGCCGAGGGTGGCAAGGGCGTGATGCTCGGAGGCATATCAGGTGTTCCGCCGTCGAACGTGGTTATCCTGGGAGCCGGCGTGGTCGGAGAGTGGGCGGCTCGAACGGCTCTCGGATTTGGAGCACACGTAATTGTCCTGGATAACGAGTTGGGCGCACTCCGGGCGATGGAGCACTATCTGGATCGGGGAATCACGACGGCGATGGCGACGGATCAGTATATCCGGCATGCGGTCTCGACCGCAGACGTAGTTATCGGCGCCATGATGACGGCGGGCTATCGTTCGCCGGTCATAGTCACCGAAGACATGGTCGCCGGAATGAGCGAAGGCTCGGTGATCGTCGACGCCGTGATCGATCAGGGAGGTTGTATAGAAACCAGCCATCTAACCACGCACGCTAATCCGGTGTTCAAGAAGTACGGAGTTATCCACTATTGCATTTCCAATATGCCTTCCAATGCGGCGCGTACCGCGACGTGGGCGCTGACGAATGTGCTGGTTCCATACCTGATCAAGATCGGTGACATGGGGTCGATCAACGAAGCTCTATGGACGGACGTCGGTCTTCGGAACGGCACCTATGTGTACCGCCGCCATCTGACGAAAAAGAGTCTGGCAACCATGTTCGGTATGCCTCACCGCGACATCGAATTGCTCCTCGCTTCCGGCATCTAGGGCCTGTTAACGAATCCTACGTGTCCATGGACGGGGCTCGCCTCCTTTTTCTGAGTAACTCCCGAACTACGGGATCCGGTTACCTGGAGCATGCGCTCCCGGCCATCGGCGATTTTCTGGGCGCAGAAGTAAAGACGATCGCTTTCCTGCCGTTCGCTGCGGTCCGGTTCTCGTACGATGCCTATGAGGAGATGCCCGTGGCCGGACTGAGGGAGGGTTCATGGATGCACAGGGAGGGGAAGCGGCTGGTTCCCTGTGGCCGCCGGGCGATGCGGCTATTCAGAGCGGGAGAAAACGCACAAGAATTTGAGCCTGGAACGAATCTTTCATTTCTTCTATGATTCAGCACAGGTCCTGACGGACGGAAAATCAACGCCATGGAAACGCCACTATCGAAGGAAGCTGTACGCGTGCTTGGCGCGCTCGTGGAAAAAGAGATGAGTACGCCGGAGTATTATCCGATGACGCTCAATGCGCTACGGAATGCCTGCAATCAGAAGTCGAACAGAAGTCCCGTCGTGACGTACGCTGAGATAGATGTGATGGAAGCGCTCGATGAACTGCAGCAACGGCGCCTGGCCGGCCATGTAACGGGAGCGGGAAGCCGTGCGGTGAAATACCGGCATGCGCTTTCAGAGGCGTTTTCTCTGACGGCTGCCGAGTGTGCCGGCCTGGCCTGCCTGATGCTCAGAGGGCCGCAAACGATTGGGGAAGTACGCAGCCGGACGGGCAGAATGTATGCATTCGATGACATGGCGGAAACGATCGAGACGCTCGAGAGGCTCTGTAGTCGAGGTGAGCCATTGGTCGTGCATCTGGGGCGTATGCCGGGCCAGAAGGAAGTTCGCTTCGCACATCTGCTTTCCGGTTCCGTGACCGAATCGGCGCTGCTATCGGCGTCGGTAGGCGAGAGCGCATCCGGCGCGGAGCTGGAGGAACTGCGATTAGAGCTCCGAAGGCTACGCGAGGACTTCGAGGCGTTCCGCCGTCAATTTGAATAAGAGGTTGCGGTCCTGGAACAAGTGCAGTTTGTCATGAGGAGCGGCGTTATTTTGGTCGGCGGATAATAACAGGTTCAGACGGATGCCAAAAACCTCTCTTCGACCCCGATCCGAATCCACCACTCGAAAGGAAAAATGAGCGTATCGACCTACGCACCGATCAAGGCTCCTCACGGTACAGCGCTGAGCTGCAAAGGGTGGCAGCAGGAAGCCGCCATGCGCATGCTCATGAACAATCTCGACCCGGATGTAGCCGAACGTCCGGAGGAACTCATCGTCTACGGCGGCGGCGGAAAGGCGGCTCGAAACTGGGAGAGTTACCACCGCATCATCGAAACGCTGAAAAGACTCGAGAACGATGAGACGCTGCTCGTCCAGAGCGGAAAACCGGTGGGTGTGTTTCGAACCCATGAGGAGGCGCCTCGCGTTCTGATCGCAAATGCCCACCTGGTCCCGCACTGGGGAAACTGGGACGAGTTCAGAAGGCTCGACGCTCTCGGCCTGACGATGTACGGCCAGATGACCGCCGGTTCATGGATCTACATCGGAACGCAGGGAATCCTTCAGGGCACGTTCGAGACGTTTGCCGAATGTGCACGCCGCGACTTTGGAGGGTCGCTCGACGGCCGCCTGGTCGTCACCGCAGGTCTCGGTGGAATGGGCGGCGCACAACCTCTGGCTGCCACAATGAACGGCGGCCTGTTTCTGGGCGTCGAGGTGGACCCGGCGCGCATTCGAAGACGAGTAGATACGGGCTTCTGCGACGTGATGAGTGAGAACCTGGACGATGCGCTCGATCGGCTCGACAAGGCACGCGCCAGCTCCGAATCGCTCTCGGTCGGCCTGCTCGGTAACATCGCTGAGGTCCTTCCCGAACTGGTGCGCCGAAACATCACGCCCGACGTGCTGACGGATCAGACGTCCGCCCACGATCTGAGACTCGGATACATACCCGCGGGATATGACGTCGCAGAAGCGGAGGCTTTCCGCACGTCCGATCCGCAGGGATATGAGGAGGCCGTTCTGGACTCGATGGTCATTCACATCGAGGCCATGCTAGAATTAAAGAAGCGTGGCGCGGTTACCTTTGATTACGGCAATAATCTCCGCGGGCAGGTCGCAGATCACCGCGGTATAAAAGAGGCTTTTGATATTCCCGGCTTCGTGCCCGAATTCATCCGCCCACTATTCTGCAGGGGGTCGGGGCCCTTTCGCTGGGCGGCTCTTTCGGGGAGCCCGGAAGACATTGCCGTGACCGACGCCGCCGTTCTGGAAACTTTTCCGGAAAAGGAAGGGCTTGCACGCTGGATGCAAAACGCCCGTGAAAAAGTACATTTTCAGGGTCTGCCTGCGAGGATCTGCTGGCTCGAATACGGAGAGCGGGCCGAGATGGGACTGAAGTTCAACTGGCTCGTTAAGACGGGACGCGTTCAGGCACCTCTCGTTCTCGGCCGAGATCACCTCGACAGCGGCTCCGTTGCCTCGCCAAACCGGGAGACGGAGGGGATGGCGGACGGGTCGGATGCCATCGCCGACTGGCCGCTTCTGAACGCATTGCTGAATACGGCGTGCGGCGCGAGCTGGGTATCCATTCATCACGGCGGTGGCGTGGGTATTGGCTACTCGATTCATTCCGGAATGGTCTGCGTCGTGGACGGCACGGATATGGCGGAGAGAAGGTTGGAAAGAGTTCTTACCGCAGATCCGGGAACGGGGGTCATGCGACACGCCGACGCGGGCTACGATCTCGCGATTGAAACGGCGAACGAGCGCGGCGTCGATCTTCCCATGATTAACGGCTGATGAGGCGCCCGATGTCGGTACACGTATCCATTGCAACGCTGAACGAGGATCTCGACAGCAGTCTGTCTGAGCTCCGACGGGATCTCTCGCCCATCCGCCGGTCGAGGGCGTTTCTGGAAGCCGCCGTTGCCGATGGAACTCCCACGTACGGCGTGAATACGGGCTTCGGGAAACTGGACTCGAAGAAGATTGCAGACGAGGATCTACGCAAACTCCAGAAAAATCTTCTCCTGAGCCATGCAGTCGGGGTCGGCGATCCGGTTCCCAGGTCGATTTCCCGTTTGATGCTGCTGCTGAAGATTCACTCTCTCGGAAGAGGTTACTCGGGGATTTCAGAGCGAACATTCACTCGACTGCTGGATTTGGCCGAGCGCGACCTGATATCCGTCATCCCCTCGAAAGGCAGTGTCGGCGCGTCGGGAGATCTGGCCCCGCTGGCACACATGGCGTTGCCGCTCATCGGACGGGGCTTTTTCTGGGGGGACGACGACGAGCCCTTACCGGCGGCGGAAGTGCTCGAACGCGAAGGCCTCGAGCCGATAGAACTGGCCCCCAAGGACGGATTATCGCTGATCAACGGGACCCAGCTCATGTCCGCTTACGGCGCATTCGTCATGAGGCGCGCTCTTCAGTTGGAGCGTTCAGCGGATATTCTGGCCGCCATGAGCCTGGAGGCCCTGCAGGGCAGTCTGCGGCCGTTCGACGAGCGGGTTCATCGTATCCGTCCCCACCCCGGTCAGGAGGAAGTTGCCGGTAATATTCGATTCCTGTTGGCGGACAGCGAGATAACAGAATCGCACAGGGACTGCGGGAAGGTTCAGGATCCGTACTCTCTGAGGTGTGTGCCCCAGGTGCACGGTGCGTCGCGGGACGCGCTGGCCTACGTCAGATCGGTCATCGAGATCGAGCTCAACGCCGTTACGGACAATCCGCTCGTCTTCGAGCCCGGCGAGGTGATCAGCGCTGGTAATTTTCACGGACAGCCTCTGGCGCTGGCCATGGATCACGCAGCGATAGCGTTGGCTGAACTGGCGAGTATTTCAGAGCGGCGGATCTATCTACTCCTCGAGGGTCACGACGGGCTGCCTCAGTTGTTGATGAGGGAGACCGGCGTAAACTCCGGATTCATGATTCCGCACTACACTGCGGCGGCGCTGGTCTCGGAGAACAAGATTCTCTGCCACCCCGCTTCCGTGGATTCCATCCCGACGAGCCTGGGTCAGGAGGATCACGTCAGCATGGGGAGCATCAGCGCTCTGAAGCTGCTCCAGGTCATGCAGAATCTGGAATACGTCTTGGCGATCGAGCTCCTGACGGCTGCGCAGGCGCTCGATTACCGTCTCCCGATACAACCGGGACGGGGCGTTGCGGTGGCCCATGCCTATGTGCGCGAGCGTATTCCGCACCGGGAGGCCGACTATCTTTTCCAGGACGACCTGACGCCCTGTCTCAAGATCATCCGTTCGGCAGCGCTGCAGGAAGCCATCGCGCGGCAGATCGGGCCCATACGGTAGCCCCTCTGGGAGTGCCCGTTCTGAAGGACATATCGATGCTTGCAAGCTGTCGCGCGGAAGGCTCCCAGGCCGATATCCATCCAATTCGAGATGCAGCGGTTGCCTGGAAGGATGGAGTCATAAAATGGGTAGGTCCGGAATCCAGGGTGCCGGCGCAGTATCATTCGCAGCAGATATACAGTGCGGGAGGGTGTGTCGTCGTGCCGGGTCTCGTCGATTGTCACACGCACCTGGGGTTCGGTGGCTGGCGCGCGGACGAGTTCGAACAGAGGCTTCGGGGTGTGAGTTACCTCGAGATCGCTCGCGCAGGTGGTGGAATTAATCGCACGGTGGCCCAGACGCGGGAAGCTTCGGACGAGACGCTCCTGGATCACTGCCTCCAAAAAATCGGAGCGATGATACGTCTCGGCGTCACGACGGTGGAGTGCAAGACCGGCTACGGTCTGTCGGAGGAGTCGGAGATGCAGATGCTTAGGGTTTACAGGCGGCTGCGCGAGCGGCAGCCGGCGGACGTGGCGGTTACGTTTCTCGGAGCCCATGTCGTTCCTCCCGAATTCGAATCGGCCCGCGGCGCCTATATCGATCTTCTATGTGACACACTGATTCCGGTCATAGCCGAGCAACACCTGGCGGAGTTCTGTGACGTCTTTGTAGAGGACACGGCGTTTTCGATTCAAGAGGCCCGGACCATCCTGGAGACGGGACAAAAGTATGGACTGGGTTCAAAACTTCACGTGGATCAGCTCCGGGATGGCGCTGGAGCGTCGCTGGCGGCAGAAATGAAAGCCGTGTCGGCCGATCATCTGGAATACACCTCGGAAGCCGGCATAGCCGCACTCGCCGAAGCCGGCGTAGTGGGCGTTTGCCTTCCGCTGGCGACGCTTTATTTAGGGCAACAACCCATGCCTGCAAGGAAATTCGTCGAGGCAGGCGTACCCATCGCGGTAGCAACGGATTTCAATCCGGGATCGGCCCCGAGCTACGACCTCCCTCTGGCCATGATGCTTTCCTGTACCATGAACGGACTGACGCCTGCCGAGGCGCTGAAGGGAGCTACGCTGTTTGCTGCGCGGGCCATCGGCCGCGAGTCCGTGGCCGGATCGATAGAGGAAGGAAAGCGGGCCGATATGGCGGTTCTGGACGTGAAGGATATCAACGACTGGATGTATCATTTTCGCCCGAATATGTGTGTTGGGACGTATATTCGCGGCTTGCCGATTGCTTAGATTGAGCCCGCACTCATGGCCGGGAGGCACCGAAATGGCCGGGCGGCAACAAGTTCGAAAACCCGGAGCGGACGATGAAGGTCAAGATATTCACGACGGGCGGTACGATTGACAAGGTCTACTTCGACGCGATGAGCCGATATTCTGTGGGTCAGCCGCAGATCGATGAGATTCTGAAACAGGTCGACGTATCGGTTACCTACGATATCGAAGTACTCTTCATGAAAGACAGCCTCGACTTTACGGACGAAGACCGGGCCGTAATTGCCAGTCGCGTCACCAAAGAGGAGTGCCGCCATATTTTGATCACGCACGGTACGGACACGATGGTGGAGACCGCCCTCGTACTGGGCGAAATGACAGACAAGACCGTCGTACTCGTGGGATCGCTTAGTCCCGCAAGATTCAAAGGCTCGGATGCCGAATTCAACATCGGTTTTGCGATGGGGGCTGTTCAGGCACTGCCTCCTGGCGTTTATATTACCATGAACAGTCGCATTTTCAACCCGGAAGAGGTGAAGAAGAGCAGAGAGGCGAACCGATTCGAGCCGCTCTAGCGTGCGCGCATATATTCAAATAAGCACTCGGTGATCGCCCTTCGTATCCCTAATCAACAGACAAGTATGGTTATGACAGATCGCCGCTCCGTTCTACTCTGGACAGTTTCGTTGATCTTCCTGGCTTCTCCCACGGCAGCGCGTCAGGACCTGGTGCAGGAACGATTCGCCTTCAGCCCCGAGGTCCCGATGAGCGATGCGGTGCCTTCCCCGGCCGAGTTTCTCGGATACGAGCTGGGGACCATGGTTACGCTTCACGCAGATGTCGTCGCGTATATCAAAACGCTCTCGGAGTCCTCCGAGAGGATCACGTTGCACGAATACGCACGGACCTATGAGGGCCGTCCGCTATTCTATATGGTGATCACGTCTCCGGAAAATCACAATCGAATCGAAGAGATCCGGAGGAACAACCTGTTGCTGGCGGATCCGGAGACCTCCGATGAAGACGCTGCCCTGTTGATCGCGGAGCAGCCCGTGATTCCGTGGCTCAGTTACAATGTCCATGGAAACGAGGCGTCCAGCACGGAAGCCGCGATGCAGGTTGCCTACAGGCTGGCGGCCGGGACGGATGAGCACACGAGCGATCTGCTCGACCAGGCCGTCGTGATCGTAGATCCCGTGATCAATCCAGATGGCCGGGACCGTTTTGCGTACTGGTATCGATCCGTCCAGAGCGAGATACCGAATCCGAATTCGTCGGATCTCGAGCACTCCGAGCCATGGCCTGGAGGGCGGACCAATCACTACTGGTTCGACCTGAACCGCGACTGGGTCTGGCTTGTGCATCCTGAATCGCGGGGGAGGATGGCTGCCTATCAGGAGTGGCTTCCGCAGGTTCACACGGACTACCACGAACAGAGCGCCAACAACAACTATTTCACGATGCCCGGGATGACACCGAGAAATCTAAATCTCCCGGACACATACGACGAGTGGGCAGAGATTTTCGGGCAGGCGAACGCACGAGAGTTCGACCGGCATCAGATCAACTATTTCACCCGTGAGTCCTTCGACTTCTTCTATCCGGGTTATGGATCGTCATACCCCAGCCTCATGGGAGCCATCGGCATGTTGACCGAGCAGGGAAGCTCGCGCGGACGCGTCGTCGAGACGGATGACGGATACCTGCTGACTTTCAGGCAGGGAATATTCGACCATTACACGACGTCGATGGCAGGGATCGAAACATCGGTCAAACATCGTTCGGAACTCCTCGATTATTTCAGGACGTTTTTCACACCGTCTGCCAATAAGAACGATACGAAAGCCTATTTCCTTCCCGACGACGGAGGGAAAGGGTACACGTACGATGTTATCGAGATACTTCTCCAGCACGGCGTCGAGGTGGATCGTGCGACAGCGGGCTTCAGTATTCGTGATGCCTATGACTATTGGACGGGGCGCATGTCTTCCCGCTCGTTCGAGGCGGGAACATTCGTCATCCGCACCGACCAGGCGAGGCACGTCCTTATCAATACGCTCATGCAGCGCCAGATGGCTATCGAGGACTCGGTCATGTACGATATGGCCACGTGGTCCATTCCGCTTGCATACAACCTGGACGCTTCCTGGACGTTGTCCGAATTCCGTTTTGACTCTGAAACCGTTGCTTCTGCGCCCGAGCATGATTCGGGCCTCCGGAATCCGGGCGCTGGTTACGCCTTCGTGATCGACTGGGATCAACGAAATGCTCCGAAAGCGCTCTCGCTTCTCTGGGAAGCGGGCTACAGGGTTCGCTCGGCGAGAAAGACCTTCACGATCGACGACACGGAGTATACGCAGGGAACCCTGATCGTGCTGCTGGGCCGAAACCGGGAGAAAGCCGATACGGTGCGAGACGACCTGGATCGCATCGCCAGAGTCGCTCAAGTACGAATCATGGGATTTGACTCGGGCCGGGTCCAGGACGGAATCGATCTGGCGTCGGCGAACAGCCGGCCTGTGAAAAAACCGCGGGTCGCTCTGCTTGTGGACAGACCGATGTCGACCTATACCGCCGGACAATTATGGTTTCTGTTCGATCAGTGGACCGGACTCGGAATCGACCGCGTTCGGGCGCGGAATCTTTCGGCAAACCTCCTGAATATCTACGATGTCCTGCTCCTACCCGGAGGTGACCTGTCCGACGTGTTCGACAGCACGATGGTTGGCCACTTGAGGCAATGGGTGTCGGCGGGAGGCACGCTCATAGCGACCGAGTCGAGTGCGGCATTCTTTACGAAGGATCGCTCGAAACTGACGGGTGTTGAGCTGGTGAAGTCCGATGAGGACGACGAAAAGAAAGAAGAACCGAAGGAGCGGTATTACACCCGTTATGAAGCTCGCTCGGATTCGTCGGGACTGAGAAGGATCCCCGGATCCGCGATGCGGGGAATTCTGGACGACTCTCATCCGCTCGCCTTCGGTATCGGGGATCGACTCTACTCGCTAAAGTTCAGTTCGGATGCGCTCGAACCCAGCGATGATCTGCAGACGGTCGGCTACTACGATCGGAACCCGGAGGAAGTACTTGCGTCCGGATATGCTTCCAGGGAGAATCGCGAGAAGATTGCCGGGAAGACCTTTGCGGGGGTACAGCCGTTGGGTAGCGGGAAAGTCGTTTTTCTCGTGGATAATACGCAGTACCGGATGTTCTGGGTCGGGCCTGCGCGCATGATACAGAATGCCGTCATGCTGCTTCCCGGCATGTGACGTGTGCCGGGCAGTATCTTTTCGTGAGGGAGTGAGGGCAAACGAAAGCAGGGCTTATGCTTCCATATAGCGTACAAGAAGGATTGGCCGGTTTCCGCCGCGCACGGTTTTCCGTCGTCGCGTCGACGGCAACGATGGCGGTCGCCCTGGTTCTGATCGGGATGTTCGTGATTGTCGCCTACCAGGCTCAGAGCGTGTCCGTCTGGCTGCGACAACGCGTGGGTGAACTGGAACTATTTCTGGACAAAACGGACGAGAAGATGGCCACGGCTCTGCACGCCAGGGCCGCTACGTATCCCGGTGTGCTGACCGCGACGTATATATCTCCCGAGGAGGCGGAGGCCATCTTTCGTCAGGAGTTCGGAGAGGATGCCGAAGTTTTTTTCGGCGAGCAGTTTCTGCCGGCGTCCATCAAGGTCCGGGTTGAATCGGAGTATGCGAACGCGGACAGCCTCGCGATCCTGGCCGCCGAGTTCGGGACGTGGAATCGCGTCGACGAGGTCATATTCAATCAGCCGCTGCTCATGAAAGTGCAGCAGAATCTCCGCCTGATAACAATGCTGGGCTTCTCGCTTGGAATTCTGGTAATCTTTGCGTCCACGTTTCTGGTAGCCAATACGATTCGACTGACCATCTATGCGAGGCGGCTGCTCATTCGCTCCATGAAGCTTGTCGGCGCGACGGATGCCTTCGTGCGCAGGCCGTTTGTGGTCGAAGGAATTGCCCAAGGAATCCTCGCAGGACTTATCGCCTCCCTGGTGCTGGCCGGTCTCTACACGATGATGAGGAATTACATCCCCCAGATGTCCGTCATTTCATTCTGGAAAGGAATTTTTGTCGGAGCAACAGTGATCGCCATCGGCGTTGTGCTGGGATGGCTCGGATCGCATTTTGCCGTCCGACGGTTCATTCGGAGGGTGTATCTGCACTGAGTTGATCCGCCATGCGGGCATCATCCGCCGGGGCACCCGCCGCCCTCCGCAGATCGAGACATCCTGGGGGCCGTCTATCCTCCGGGCGTGATGGCGACGATCCGAAGCGGTCCCCCGCTGCCACACTCAATCTTCATCGGGAGGGCGATGACGACGAAACCCGTCTCCGGAAGCCGGTCCAGGTTGGCTACGTTCTCGAAGGCAGGAATATCCGCTGAAAAAAGAATCTGATGGGTTTCGAAGAGGGTCGACTGACGCCTGTCGATACTCGGCGTATCGATACCGACCGCGTTGACGGATCTGTTTTCCACTAACCATCTCGCCGCGTCCGGATCGATACCAGGGAAATGCAGTTTGGCGACGGCGTCCTCTCCGATCTCGGCGGTACCCATGTACTGCTCCCGATCCGGCCAGTATCTCCCGTATCCCGTTCGAAAGAGCAGGATAGCGCCATCGGAAATTGTGCCGTGGACCGTTTCCCAGGCTTCAATATCGGCTACCGTGATCAGATAGTCGCGATCCGCAAGGGCCTGTTCGCTTACGTCGATCAGCACGGCATCGCCCATGAGTCTACCAACGTCCAGTTGGTCATTGGTCAGGTGGCCTTCTGCGAAATGTACGGGCGCGTCGAGGTGTGTACCCCCGTGTTCGGCCGAACTGAATGAATATGCGGAGTAGTAGTAACCGGCCCCCGTGATGCCTTCGAAGTCGGTGCTCTTCTCGAAGCCCGTCGCGGTCGGCCAGTAAATCGTGTCTTCGCCGAAGGCATAGGACAGATCGACGACCACGCCGTCTGGAAGGTGAATGTCGCCCGTCCGGGTTTCGATGGTATCTCCTGCCGGACCGCAGGCCGGGAGAACGAGGGCTAGTAGAACGAGGAGCCGTTTCATGAGCTGATAATCATGTATTGACGAAGTGGGTTTGCACCGTGGTGTATACGGACGAGGGAAGGATATATCAAACGTGTACAAAACAAAAACGGCCGGCCCTGCAAGATGCAGAACCGGCCGTCGTAAGCAGAATATTGACGTTTATTTAAGAAGAACCACGGGCTTCGTGAATACCTGGCCATCCGTCTCCATCCGGATCAGGTACGTGCCGCTCGGCCGATCGCCTGCCTGCCAGGTGATCAGGTGTTGCCCGGCCTGCATCGTGCCGTCGACGAGTGTCGCGATCCGGCGCCCGAGGATGTCGAATACCGCGATGCGGACGTAGCTCGTCTCGCGCACGTCGAAAGGAATCGTCGTCTGCGGATTAAACGGATTCGGATAGTTCTGATGGAGTTCGAACGTACTCGGTATTTCGGAGCCGACGACCTCGTCCTCGACGTCCGTCGAGATGCTCAGGTTGGGCATCAGGTACAAGCCCTGTCCACTCGTTCCGATGATGAGCGTCTGCG
>JACZYK010000009.1:8395-22685 GCA_022571135.1 Bacteroidota bacterium | reverse complement strand
CCGCTGTTGGGGTTTCTGGCGACGGCGATTCCCCTGGCCGCATCGATCGAGTGGTGGAAGGGGACTCCATCAACGACGTGCTGGGCTACGTGCAATACGAAAAGCGCGATCGATATGGCAAACTGAAAAACAACGAGCCCACTCCGGAGATAGGATCCTCGCGAGCCTGAGGTGAACGAACCGTTGAGTACCGTGACGGGACTGAATCCCGAAAGCACGAATGCCGGATACACGCCCGACAAAATGCCCGTAGAAAACGTAATCAGCACGAGCGCTCCGAAAATCCAGGACTCAAGGACCAACGTCGTACCGGAAATTGAATTGAATACCGGCAGCACGAGGAAGATGAAACCGATGGCGAGAATCATCGAAATAAATGACATCACCAGCGATTCACCCAGAAACTGACGGATGAGCTGCCTGCGGTCCGAGCCCATAACTTTCCGCAGTCCGACCTCCCGGGCTCGATTCGTGGCGCGCGCAGTCGAGAGGTTCATAAAGTTTATGCTCGCAATGATAAGAACGAAGAGCCCAATCGCGATCATGATATACACATACTGAATATTACCGGTCCTTCCGAACTGGTCCTCGGCGTCTGAACGCAGATAGATATCCCTCAGGGGCTCAAGTTTGAATTCATACTTGAGTCCGGCCTCCACGGCCTGATCGTACGTCTGTCCCAGGAACTGCTCTACCCGTGGCCCTACATACTTTCTGATCAGGTCGGGAAATTTCGTTTCGAGGTCCGCCGGATCAGATCCGGGGGTCAGCAGCAGATATGTCAGAAACGAGTTGTTCAACCAATCTGGATCGTTGTAACGCTCGCTCGTCATCCATGAGCCAATGAGCTCTGCTTCGAAGTGAGTATTCCCACTCAGCGGCCGCATCACTCCGGTAATCTCAAAATCCCATCGATTGTCTACGTTTATAGTCTTTCCGATCGGATCATCGACGCCGAAATACTTCTGGGCAATCTCCTCGGTGATGACGATCAGATTTGGTTCTGAGAGCGCGGACTCCGGGTCTCCCTTGACGAGAGGAAGCGTCAAGATGTCAAAAATGGATGCCTCCGCCAGGAAGAACTCGTCCTCGTAATACTGCTGGTTTTCGTAGGTGACCAGGACGCGCGAATAGGAATCGACGGTGGTAGCCGCAAGGATTTCCGGGTACTCATCTACAATCGTCCTTGCCATCGGGGCGGGTGTAGAGGTCGTCTTTATCGCCTGTCCCATCACATCCGCGTCCAGGATAATCCGATAGACGTCATTACCCTTTTCGTGGTGCCGATCGTAACTCAGCTCGTTCTGGACGAAGAGCAGAATGATTGCGAACGCCGCCAGACCTATCGCAAGACCTGTGATGTTGATAAAAGAGTAACCTTTATGGCGAAGCAGATTCCGCAGCGCGATGCGAACGTAATTTTTCAACATGATCATCCGGGTGCTGTCTTTCCCTCAAATTCGAATGAGCAGTACACGAGTCGAGCCACGGATTTGTTACACCGCGTCCTCGAAAGGGCCAGGCGGCGTTCGTTTCGCAGCCGGAACGGCTCTTCTTACGGAGGTGAGAAAGTAGAGGCCCGCAATCACCGGTCCCAGCGCAACCCAGGCCACCGCATAAATCATCCAGGGACCGCGCAGAGCAGAAGGCCAGAAGGATGTCAAGGGTACCAGGGACAGCACTACGAGTATCACCGCCCGATTCATCCACAGACGGGCACCGGTATCGGATTGCGGCCAGACCGTGGCGAAGGCGGCGAAAATCCCCAGTGAAACGAATCCCAGCAGGTTCGCATGAATGTATAGAATTCGTTCGCCGAAGAGTTCGGACCACCAGATCAGCGGCGTAACGCTCACGATGAACAGACCGACCACCTTGATCACGAGAAACGAGAAAGGCACCCTCCAGGCGCCTGTGGCCGAGCGCCAGAGGATGAGCAGCATAGCCACGAGCCCCACAGCCATCATTGATCCGCCTATTCTTGCCAGCACCTGCGCCGGCGCGGAGACTAAACTTTTAGGCATTCCCAGCAGGAATGATACCGCCGTGCCGGCAATTAGCATCCACAGCGCCGCGGCCGCTATTTTTTGCTTGTTTTCCGGTATGGGGATCCCATATGCTGCAAGACCCAGAACGCCGAAAAGAAGCCACCCCTCTGAGAAGTAGTCCAGAAAGAGATGTGTCATCGCCGTCGGCCAGAGGATGCCTTCCAGCCGAAGAGACACGATGATCGATATGCCCCACGCGCCGAGGGACGCTAGAACCATGAATAGCAACGCCGCATCGAAGAGCGATACGAACAGGGGACGGTCAATACCTTTCGTGTGCTGCAGATAGCCCACTACGTAACCATACCAGGCCAGCATATTCAGGCCCGCGATCACGACAGAGGGCGGCATGGAGGCAAAGCCCAGATCGAGGGGAGCATAACCAACAAACAAAAACGGTAAATAGGACACAAGACCGAGAACAAGGGCGGCGACGGTCGAGAGGACCGACAATCCGGGCGCCGGGCGTTTAGTCCATTGCGAGAGCCTCACGTTTATGAGCAGAAAGAGAGCCGGCGTCACCCACGCGAAGTGCATCAGATGCGTATGTGCGTGCCGAACGTTCGTCAGGTCGAGGCCGGCCGAAATTCCGTAGGCGGCACCAAATCGAAAGAATGCTCCCGTCGCAGCTGCGATCGTAAACGCGACGACTACGCCGATTCGTACTGCCCGGCCGTAACGTATTTCGTATGTGTTCTCCATCTCAGTCGGTAGAGGTGTCCGTTCTGGTTCCGGGATTCCCGTTCAAAGGAGATGAGAATAAGTTATTCTCTTGTTCGATTGAGTTTTAGTGAACACTGCGCGTATTGCGTGTCCGAGAGCTTCCGCGTATCGTATCCCTGAAGTGAAGAATTCTTGGCATCGATTTCACCACCCACACACACTGAAGATCGATGGCTAAAATCAACACCGGCCGCATGATACTTTGCGGTCTCCTCGCCGGACTCGTCATAAATATCGGCGAGATAATCCTTAATGTAGTCATCCTCGCAGAAGACTGGGAGGACGCCAGTGAATCCGTCGGACTTGCGGCATCCGAGGGCACAGGCATGATATTCTGGTACATCATCCTGGGATTCCTCCTGGGCATCACCGGCGTCTGGATCTACGCGGCCATCCGACCGCGTTACGGAGCTGGGCCCAGGACGGCCTTGTTTGCCGGATCCACGGTCTGGTTCCTGACCTACTTCCTCGGCTTTTCCTGGCCTTTCTTCAACGGATGGTTCCCAATGTACCTGTTCTGGTGGACGATGATCTGGGGATTCGTGGAGATCAATCTGGCAATGGTGATCGGGGCGCGCTTCTACGCGGAGGAGGGCTAGACGTTATCCTGCGCGGCGGGCGCGTTCAAAGGCGGATTAACACCATCGACAATAGCTGAGAACCGCTCGTAATGACGATGACGGTCTAAATCTGTGTGGCCTCTACTCTTTTGATATACATGTGATATATTAGAGCACGCAGAGTTTCAGAAACCGTCCTCACAATCCAATGTCTGACCGCTGGACCGGCGTCTTTCCCGCCGTAACAACCAAATTCAGGGAAGACTACTCGCTCGATTTCTCCGAAATGGAGCGCCACTTCGAAGCTCAGATCGCAGCCGGCGTCCATGGAATCGTTGTGACCGGCACGCTGGGAGAGAATGCGTCGCTCAGTTCTAGTGAAAAGCAGGATGTGCTAAAAACGGCCGTTTCCGTCGGTTCGGGGCGCGTTCCCATACTCGCCGGCATAGCCGAAAACACGACCGACCTGGCCTGCCGCGCCCTCGACGAAGGCGTCCGTAACGGGGCGGACGGGTTCATGGTGCTGCCCGCCATGCTCTACGCTGCAGATCCCCGGGAGACTCTTCACCATTTCAGAACGGTCGCCCGGGCATCCGAGAGACCGATCATGCTCTACAACAATCCGGTCGCGTACAGGGTCGACGTCACGCCGGAAATGCTAACGGAGTTGGCGAACGAGCCGAACCTGGTCGCCATCAAGGAGTCCTCCGATGACGTTCGCCGAATATCGGACATCCGCAATCTGGTTGGCGAGCGATACCAGATATTCACCGGAGTCGATAACCTGGCGCTGGAGAGCCTGATGCTCGGGGCCGTCGGCTGGGTGGCTGGACTCGTCTGCGCATTCCCGGAAGAGACGGTTGCCATCTACGAACTGGCGCGCGCCGGGCGCTATCACGAAGCGCTCGAGATCTATCGTTGGTTCATGCCGATGCTCCATCTGGACGTCTCGACCAAGCTCGTGCAGAATATCAAACTGGCCGAGGCGATCGCGGGCGTCGGGACCGAGACGGTCCGGCCTCCTCGACTGCCGCTCGTTGGGGAAGAACGAGCGCACGTCGAGCGCGTTGTACGCCGGGCACTGAAGCACCGACCTGACCTGAGCATACTCGAGACCGCATGACGACATCGGCGTGAGAGAATCCGAGTTACCGTCCAACCGATATTCATCCAATATGTCCGCAATGCAAGCCGCTCTTTCGCAAGACACCGAGTCGCTCGCCGATCAGGCGTATGACCTCGTCGAACGCATGATCGTTACGCTCGAACTAAATCCGGGAAGCGTATTCTCGGAGAACGATCTCAGTGAGCGCATAGGTATCGGGCGGACGCCGCTTCGTGAGGCCCTGCAACGACTGGCGGGCGATCGACTTCTCGTCGCTCTTCCCAGGCGCGGGATGATGGTGACGGATATCAACGTCACCGAGTACCTGGCGCTCCTCGAGACGCGACGCATCCTGGACCGATTGATCGTGGCCCGAGCCGCGAAGCGGTGCAGCGAGGAGAAGAGGAACGAACTCAGGCGATGTGCGGAAGAGCTCAGAGGCGCTGCCGCCCGCGAGGATCTTGACGACTTCATGAGACTCGACCGCGCTTGCGACGAGATCCTGGAAGCGGCAGCCCACAACCCGTTTGCCGTTCGGGCTGTCGCCCCTTTGCACGCACACTGTCGCAGGTTTTGGTCCATGTACAGACACAGCTGCGATCTCGGGCGATCGGCCGAACTGCACTCTCGTCTTCTGGACGCGGTAGCCGACGGGGATGAGAAGGCAGCTGAATCCGCCTCCGATCGCCTGATCGACTACCTTGAACGATTCACGCGAGAAGCCGTCGAACTTCTTTGACCTCATGGCGCGACACGTATTCACCTGCATTGACGCCCACACGTGCGGTAATCCCGTTCGTGTTGTCGTCGAGGGAGGACCCGAGCTGAGCGGCCACTCGATCATGGACCGGCGGCTCCATTTCCTGGATGAATTCGACTGGATTCGCACAGGCCTCATGTTCGAACCTCGCGGTCACGACATGATGTCCGGATCCATTCTCTACGAATCCTCCCGGGATGACTGCGACGTGGCCGTCCTTTTCATCGAAACCAGCGGTTGTCTCCCGATGTGCGGACACGGCACTATCGGGACGGTAACGGTCATGATCGAAAACAATCTGATCACTCCGGCAACCCCCGGTGTGGTTCGTCTGGAGACACCGGCAGGCCTGGTCGAGGCCTACTATGAAATGGAGGGCGACCGCGTCTCGAGTGTGAGATGGGTCAACGTACCCTCCTTCCTGGCCGCAGAGAAATGCGAAGTTGAGTGCCCGGACCTCGGAATCCTCTATCTGGATGTGGCATACGGCGGCAACTTCTACGCGATTGTCGATCCCCAGGATAATTATCGGGACGTGGCAGACCACTCGGCGGCAGATCTCATTCGCTGGAGTCCCATCATCCGACGGAGACTGAACGAAAAGTACGAGTTCATTCACCCCGAATCATCGACGATCAGGGGATGCAGCCACCTGCTCTGGACCGGTGCGCCGTTGAATGAGAAAGCCGATGGTCGCAACGCCGTATTTTACGGGGACAAAGCCATCGACCGATCGCCCTGTGGCACGGGTACATCCGCGCGTATGGCGCAATGGGCCTCCTGCGGTAAGCTGGATGTCGGAGACACGTTCGTGCACGAAAGCATCATCGGTAGCCTGTTCACCGGCCGCGTTGAAGCCAAAACAGTGGTCGATGGGCGCGGCGCGATTATACCGAGCGTTACCGGATGGGCAAGGGTGATCGGTTACAACAAGATCATCATCGACGACGACGATCCTTACGCACACGGATTTCAGGTGATCTGATGGATAGAAGCTACGACGTCGCGATTGTCGGCGGAGGCGTCATCGGACTCTGCACGGCGTATTACGTCCGAAAGTCAGGCGCCTCGGTGGCCGTCATCGATAAGGACACGTATTCGGACGGCGCCTCGTTCGTGAACGCCGGTCTCCTGGTCCCGAGTCATTTCGTCCCGTTTGCCGCGCCGGGCGTCATTGCCCAGGGGTTGAAGTGGCTCGCCGATCCGGAGAGCCCTTTCTACATAAAACCTCGGGTGGATATGGAGCTCACGCGCTGGCTCTGGGGATTTCAGTCCAGTTGCACGCAGGAGAACGTCGATCGCGGTATTCCCCTGCTCCGAGACCTGGCGCTCGAGAGCCTTCGACTTCATGATGAGCTGGCCTCTCTGCCGGGGTTCGAGAAAATTGGTCTCGTTCACGACGGACTCCTTATGCTGCACAACTCTGAGAAAAGCGAGAAGGCAAATCTTGATCTTGCAGACCTGGCAGACGCTGCAGGCCTCGATATAGAACGTTTTAATGAAGCGGAAACCCTTGCAATGGACCCGAGCATCCGCACACCCATGAACGGATCGGTTTATTTCGCGCAGGACGCTTCGCTCGATCCGGAGCTTTTTATGAGCGCGATGATCGGGCACCTCCGCTCGTCTGGTGTCGATCTAATCGAGCGGGCGGAAATTGTGGGCTTCGATACCGGTCGGGACAGCATAGGAGCGCTGAAGACGGCGAAGGGAAATATCGGGGTCGGGCAGGTCGTTCTATCGACCGGCGCCTGGACCGGAATCGTGAGCCGGCGACTGGGATTTCGAATTCCCGTCCAGCCGGCGACGGGGTATAGCATTACCGTTGAGCATCCGGAGAGCAAGCTTCGGATACCGCTGATCATAACGGACCAGAAGTTGACCATCACCCCCATGCTGGGCCGGATTCGTTTCGGTGGAACGCTGACTCTTGTCGGCTTCGACACGGACATCGACGAGAACAGAATCCGGCCCCTTAAGAGACAGGCAAAACTGTATTGCCCGGATCTCGGATCCAACGGCCGTTCCGTTCCTTCGACGAGGTCCGGCTTCCGGCCCTGCACGACGGATGGACTACCGATTATCGGGAGGCCAAAAAACTGGACCAACGTCATTGTGGCTGCGGGACATGGCATGCTCGGCATGACACAGGCTCCCGTCACCGGAAAAATTGTATCGGATCTGCTTTCGGGTCGGAATCCCTACATAGATATTCGGCCGTTGAGTCCGAACAGATTCTAGCGGCTTTCACGGCTCCTGTCATGTCGAACCAAACGCAGTCAAATCCGGCTCCGGTCGAAAAACATGGGATACCCGGCAGGCCTGGGCTGTCGGTAGCCGATGCGGAAATTCTGGCCTCGAAACAGTACGGTCTGATCGGCTCGGCAACGCCTCTTCCCAGCTACAGCGACCAGAATTTTCTGTTCGAGATGGAGAGTGGTGAACGTTTCGTTCTAAAGATTTTCAATTCGCAGGAGGAACCTGCATTTCTCGAGGCCCAGCAGCATGCTCTCTTAAGGCTGGAGCAAGCCGGACTGCCGGTTCCGCGTGTCGTGCCGACCTGCGACGAAGCGGGACGCACACACCTTGAGCTGGATGCGTCCGGCCGTCACCTCGTTCAGATGGTGACGTGGCTCGATGGACAAGTGCTGGCCAAAGTACGTCCGCAGTCCACTCAGCTTCTGGAGGCACTCGGAAAAACTCTCGGGGAGATGGATAGTGCGCTTCGCGATTTCGACCATCCGGGTATGTACCGCCGACTTGATTGGGATCTGGTTCATGCTTCGGACACCATCCGCACCCGTCTGAGGTATTTAGCATCTTCGGATCAGCGCACGCTCGTCGAGGAATTTCTCGCTCTATACGAAAACGAGGTTCTGCCAGAGCTCGAGAGTCTCCCGAAGCAGGTCATCCACGGGGACGCAAACGACTATAACGTACTCGTGGCCGCCCCGGGCCTTCACAAACGGGACATTTCCGGGGTGATCGATTTTGGCGATATGACCCATTCTCTCAGGATCTCCGAACTGGCGATCTCCGCCAGCTATGCCATACTGTCAACGGCGGATCCACTTTCTGCCGGATGCGCCGTAGCTGCTGGATATCATAGCGTTAGTCCGCTTACCAAGGAGGAGCTGGAAGTTCTGTTCGCGCTTATCTGCGTGCGTCTGTGCGTCATTGTCTGTATGGCGGCACTCCAGAAGCGAGTAGAACCCGACAACGAGTATCTGACGATCAGCGAGGTGCAGGCCTGGAAACTCCTTCGAAAGTTTTCCGAAATATCGCCCCGATACGCCGTCTGCCGATTTCGCGACGCGTGTGGATTCGAGCCCGTTCCGGGATCGGCGCGGCTGCGCTCGTGGCTGGTCGAAAACGCACACGGATTCGCTCCGGTGTTGAAACCCGACCCTCGTACGACACCGGTTCGGGTATTCGACTTCAGCGCCGGTAGTACGGAGTTCCATGCCGACCACATGATGCAGCCGGAATCTGCGGGTCCTGCGATCTTCGCGCATATGACGGATGCCGGAGCGTCCACCGGCATAGGCCGCTATGACGAGGCCCGGCTGATCTACTCCGGTTCTCAGTACGAGACCGACAAGCCGGGAGATGAGCGTAGAACCGTACATATCGGCCTGGATCTATTCCAGAAGGCCGGTTCTCCCGTCTTCGCTCCGATCGAGGGCATCGTCCTCTTCGTTCGAGATAACGACGAGCAAAATGATTACGGACCGACGCTCATTCTCCGTCACGAGCCTCGGAACGGCCCGGTCTTCTTCACCCTGTTCGGTCATCTGAGCCGCAACCAGATCGAGGGAATCGTCGAGGGCGCCATCGTCGAGAAGGGCGGGCATATTGCCGACATCGGCACGCCGCAGGAAAACGGAGGCTGGGTCCCCCATCTGCACTTTCAGATCATCACGGACATGCTCGATTTCAAAGGTACCTACCCCGGGGTGGTGGCTCCGTCCGAGCGCGACGTATGGCTGCGCCTGTGCCCGGATCCGAATCTGATCGTGGGTATTCCGGAAGGCGCCTTTCCAAAAAGGGAGCCTGCGGCGGCGCAGATACTGAAGGCGCGGTCTGAGCATATCGGACCATCGCTGAGCATTTCCTACAGCAAGCCGCTCCACATCGTCAGGGGATACATGCAGCACCTTTTCGATGTGGACGGACGACGATTCCTGGATGCGGTCAACAATGTAGCCCATGTGGGGCACTCCCATCCCCGCGTCGTCGATGCCGGGCAGAAGCAGATGGCGGCGCTCAATACGAATACGCGTTATCTGCACAAGAATCTTGTCGAATACGCGGAACGTCTGACCGCGACGATGCCCGAATCGCTGAGCGTTGTGTTCTTCGTCAATTCGGGAAGCGAAGCCAACGATCTCGCCCTCCGCCTGGCACGTAACTTTACTGGTGCGCGCCAGAGAATCGTTCTGGAAGGCGCCTATCACGGCGATCTTTCCGCACTCGTCGATATCAGTCCATACAAATACGACGGTCCGGGAGGCAGCGGGGCGCCCGCAACGACGCTCGAGGTTCCCATGCCCGATCCGTACCGCGGACTACATCGAGGAAACGGGGTCGGGGTGGGCAAGACGTACGCAGAATATGTGCGCTCGGCCGCTGAAGAGGCCGTAGTCGCGGGTGGACTTTCAGCCCTCATCGCGGAGTCCGTGCTCGGGTGTGGAGGTCAGATCGTCCTGCCGGACGGATATCTGAAGGGGGCTTTCGAGCACGTGCGCAGCGCCGGGGGCATTTGCATCGTCGATGAGGTGCAGGTCGGGATGGGACGCGTAGGCACACACTTCTGGGGATTTCAGACGCAGAATTGCGTCCCCGACATCGTAACGATTGGAAAACCGATCGGCAACGGGCATCCGCTGGGTGCCGTTGTCACGACGAGGGAAATTGCAGACGCATTTGCCAACGGGATGGAGTACTTCAACACGTTCGGAGGCAATCCCGTCTCCTGTGCAATCGGAATGGCCGTACTCGACGTGATTGAAGGGGAGCAACTCCAGGAGCAGGCCCTAAGCGTGGGTAGCCATTTGATCGAAAGGCTGAGAGCCTTGGCCGAGAAGCGTTCCGTTATCGGAGACGTCCGTGGTCTCGGGCTCTTTATCGGCGTCGAGCTGGTCCGAGACCGCGATTCGCTTGAGCCTGCGGACGATGAGGCGACCTACGTCATCAACCGGATGCGAGAGGAGGGTATTCTCATGGGCACGGACGGCCCGCTTCACAACGTGCTGAAGATCAAACCACCACTCGTGTTTGGCGAAGAGGATGCCGATCGACTGGCGGAACTTCTGGACCGGATTCTCGGGGAGGACTTCGTTACGCACCGGCTCCGGTCCTGACGCCGGTACGGATCGTCGAACGCGTCCGTAGTACAGGCTGTCGAAGCGCCGTCCGGCGTGACCACACACCGTCACTCGAATCCGCCCAATTTCTCGATATCGCTCAGATCGAGGTGTCGCCCTGAGGCCCTCTTCGCCAGGATCAAATCCTCACGTCCAATCACGGAAACGGTAATCTTATCCCATCGACTGATAACCCTGTTCGAGAAGCACTCGTCGAAATCCACTCCCAGGATCGAAGAAAATATTTCGATCTGAACCGGTGGTTCACCTAATCGCACTACTCGCGATTTAAGTAGAAATATTTGCGGTTTGATCTCGGGCAGATCAAATCCGAACTCCTTCAGGACGGTAACAATTTTCCCGGCATTCTGGAGCTCAGGGCGAATCCAGATATCCAGATCGGCAGTTGCACGCACGTGGCCATGAAACCCGACGGCGTAGCCGCCGATCAGAAGATAGTCGACATTACGAGCGTCGAGTAATCTCAAGAACTCTACGAAGTCGGGCGCGAGTGGACTCTTTTCCATAAAGAAGACTACGCGATAGCTCGATCGCCTCTAATCGCTCGGTAGGAGATTTTGACAGCCAGAAGGTCCTATCGATCTCTTCCAGATCTTCGACTCGCTCAACCGAGAATGCTTTACGATCCAAACGAGGTTTCTCCATCGGAAGCGTGATACGAAAGGAATGACACGAACAAAGGTATGATTTTGGACGGAAAACTTATCACCGTTCTTTACTCCGCCCAGCTCAAAACGCCGACACTCACCAGGTCCTGAAGAATATGCGCGATCGCGTCCTGGGGGATCGGCCCGAATTCGGCGCTCACCAGATTCCGTATGTCCGTCACCGTGCGCTCGCCGTCGATGAAATTCGCCATCTCGAACCGAACGCTCCCGCTCAGGGCGCGACCGTTCGCTGAATACCAGGCCGCCGACTCGGATTCGAGCCGGCTCTCGGGCAAACCGAAGTCCAGCGGTCCCCTCGTTAGCCGAACCGGAACGCGGTCGTCCACCTCCGTGTAGGGAGTTCTCCCCTCAATTTCTTGCCCTGCCCTCTCCGTAACGTAGGCCTTGAGTTGTTCGGTATAGGCTTCGAACTGTACGGTTACGACACCATGGAAGCGATCCACCATCTGCCTCAGCTCCGGTGCATCGGCAAAGTTGAGCACGCTCGAAATTTCCTTGGCCGCATGCAGGGCCTGAAGGCTCAGCAGGTTCTGTGCCTCGAACCACGTGACGGGTAGCTCTTGCAGGTCGGCCTCTGCAATCATGGTGTCGGCCTGGTGGGCCGCCCGGGACAATCGGTCGAACGCTGCGCGTGTGGCGATGTGAATGAGTTCTCCGGCCTCGTCGGGCTCCAGATTCGCCAGGTACCAGAGCGCCCCCGTCCCGATGATTTCGCTTCGCTCGAGCTCGACCGGATCCACCTTGTCGGGCGTATCCTCCGACGTGTGGTGCGTGTAGTCCGGTCCATGTCCGATCATGATGCCGGGCACCTTCCGGTCGATGAACATCATGTGGTCGCTTCCGCCGCTGTACGCGGTCATTCGGTAGTTGAATGTCGATAGGCTGCCCCGGGGCGTTCTTATGTCCATACCGTCCACCATTTCGGCCATATTGGCGACTACGTCGTCGAAGACCGACGGAATCGAATCCGGCGTGCGCGTGATGTTCATCCTCGAATGAAGGATTTCCAGATTCTCGCCCACCATGTCCATGTTCACGTTCGCCAGGACGCGGCCTCCCAGATCGGGCCCTGACATCTCCGGATGCGCGTCGATGTAGGCCATCGTGCCGTACCACTCGGGTACCCAGATGAAGCGGAGGGTCCGCCTCGGTTGAGGCAACCGGCCTGAGTCGATCAGCCGCCTGAGGGTCACGGCGATGTCCAGAAGGGCGGCCGAACCGGAGGCATTATCGTTCGCCGACTCTTTGGGGTGGTCCAGGTGTGCGCTGAAGATCAGTTCCTCTTCCGGACGCTCCGAACCACGAATAACGGCAACAGGCAGATCCATGAAGTAGGGCTCGAGGCCGATCCCTTCGACGCGCCCCTGAACGACTACTCTCGTACCGGCTTCCAGCATGCCGCGGAGCTTTTGTCCCTGGCGCCGTGTCAGGTTGAATCCGAACGTCGTCCTCTCCAGCTCGTGGCTCTTTGGCCACATGCCGGTGTAGGCGAGCATGTCGGGGTACTCCATCGCCCGATCGTCGTCCAGATAACAGACGACCGCGAGGGCGCCGTAGTTGAGCACCGCAAGCCGGTGAACCGCGCCACCGTAGCCCGTCGCCAGCACGATTTTGCCGGCCACATCCTTCCCTTCATAGTCGGCGTCGCTCGTGCCCGCGCCGACCCAGACCAACTCGCCGGTTGCTTCGCCGGCATTCGAGTAGGTGATGACGCTCATCGCTATTTCGGGATAACCCACGATGCGCTCCTCGTAGGGCTCAAGCATTCTCAGTTCGCCGCGTTCGATATCCCAGCCCGAGGGCGACTGCCAGGTCTGGTATTCTATAATACCATCCGACGCGAAGGACTCGATGAATGCGTCGTTCTCGCTGTATCCCGAGTCTCGCAGTGTTTCCAGGACGAAATTTGCCGCATCCCGGTAGCCTCGCGATCCCTGAATTCGGTGGCTCCGTGTGATCGCGATGACGTATTCCTTAGCCATTTCGCCGCTCAGGGCCTCGTGCAGAACATCCCTCGTTTCCGGAGCGAGAAGCTGCGGTCCGTATTGAGCGTTCGAAGAACCAAGAAAGAGGAAGAAGAGGACCAGAAATACAGATGTACGTTTCATTTCGACCTGCGGGTTACGTTCTTACGATCAACGGATTCTTAATATCGTTTTAAAATACGTCCCGCGTTCAACGTCCCGGATTGACCGATATTCCGTTGTCAAACAGCGCACGCGACTTCAGGCGAGATGATGCCGAAGGATTACGGGCCGGAGGGCAACCGATCGACTCCGGCCGAGACGGAGCGAAGGGGTGCTAGGCAGCCCGGAAGTTCTCCAGTTTCAGAAGTAGACCGTCCATTTCCGAGTCTGATATGTGCTGCTGCGCCAGAGGGAATACCACGTTGTTCTCCCGGAAGATATGCAGGCGCAGATGTTCGACGAGTGTTGCGCTCTGTTCCAACGCAGCATCCAGCGTGAGCGCCACCGAAGCGGGATCCGGAAGCCGGCCCGCCAGACCGAAGAAATTGAAAGACACCGCCGCCAACTGGATGAACTTGCTGTGGTCGTCTTCCAGCATATCGACAGCCGTCGTCGGTATCGCGCCGGCGCTGTGTTCTCCCACCTCTAGCAGCCGATCCTGAAGCAGGGGAAAGAGGATCTTCTCCTCTTTCAGATTGTGCCGGACGATTTCCTCGTCGAGTTTGCGAAAGAATCCACTTAACCCCTGATGGGTCTTTTTCGTCAGTCCGTTGTCACGGATCTGCAGAAGTATGGTCTCGAATGCATCCAGAATAGTGACGAACGCCTCGTGCTCGTCCATGAGATTCTGAAGGACCGGGTGCATCTCGTCGCGCGAGACGGCGTCGCCACCGGGAGGCGCGTAGGCGTCGGGCGGATCCATGGGAGAGAACTCCTCTGTATGGAGTGTTTTTTCAGCGTTCCGCACAAGCGGATCGGTATCTTTCAGTTGTTTCAGTTCAATCATGATTCCGGGTTTTTCTAACAGTCTATCCCGGAATTTTTCCGGGCGTAATACCACCAGTTCAGCCCC
>JACZYK010000009.1:0-8385 GCA_022571135.1 Bacteroidota bacterium | reverse complement strand
ATGAAATAGTAGACGGCGAATCCGTAAAGGGCGTATTCTGCGTGTCCCGCTCCGATCTGCTGTCCGAAAACACGCGGAATGATGAATGCGCCGTAGGCCGCCACTGCCGATGTCCAGCCAAGCACGGGACCCGCCTGTCGGGATTCGAAGATGTAAGGGATGCTCCGGAAGGTCGATCCGTTGCCGATTCCGGTGGTGATGAATAAGATGAGGAATAGCGCCAGGAAGGGGAAGAAATAGGTTTCCGGCGTCGCACTCTCGCGAGCCTGAACGACGAAATAGGCAACCCCCAGTGCAGCCGCGATCATGGCAATCGTTGTCCACTGGGTCACTTTCGAGCCACTCCCCACCTTGTCGGATACCCATCCTCCCAGCGGGCGGATGAGCGATCCAACCAGCGGGCCAAGCCACGCGTAAGCGAACGGACTGGGAGCATTGGGGTTGATCGTGCCGTCCTGCAGCGTGCCGAACACGTCCTGGATGAGCTTCGGAAACGCAGCCGAGTACCCGATAAAGGATCCGAACGTCATCGTATAGATGATGGTCATGATCCAGTTGTGCTTGTTTTCGAAGATGGCGAATTGTCGATTCAGGCTTTGCTTCAACTCTCCGGGCGAGAGAACCTTCATCAGGAAGAGGGTAAGCGCGATCGTGATGGGCAGCACGATCCACATATTCCAGTTCAGGCCGAGGAGCAGATAGAGCCCTGCGGCAGCGGACACCAGACCCAGGCCGATCAGAAAGAAAATCTTCGCGAGCGCATTGATCGTCTGTTCGGACGTAGGCGATATGTGCGTCAGGTTGTTCATCGAGAACCATGCGGCGATCGCACAGACGGCTATCAGCGGCACCCACGTCAAACCGGAATTCTGGATGTAGACCAGCGTCCCGGCAACCTTGTTACCAATCGCCTCCGGCAGGGGAAATCCGTCTCCTCCCAGGGCTCCGAAAAGCGCAAACCCCATTGTGAAAGGCAGCAGCACCTGCATCACGCTGACGCCCAGATTCCCCAGGCCCGCGTTCACGCCGAGCGACGAACCCTGCACGCGTTTGGGGAAGAAAAAGCTGATGTTGGACATCGAAGAGGCGAAATTTCCGCCTCCCAATCCGGACAGGGCCGCCAGAACGGCAAAGGTCATGTAAGAGGTGGACATATCCTGGAGCGCCATCCCGACACCGAATGTCGGAATGAGCAGCAGAGCTGTCGTGGTGAAGATGACGTTGCGACCGCCTCCGATCGCGATCAGAAAAGAGTTGGGAATACGCAGTGTCGCGCCGGCGAGTCCGGCGATGGCCGGCAGCGTGTAGAGCAACGATGTGTGCTTTGCCGGATCCGGATCGAACTGGAATCCCAGATTTTGCATCTGCACGATGATGATGCTCCACATCAGCCATACGGCGAATGCGAGCAGAAGGCACGGAACTGAAATCCACAGATTTCGGGTCGCGACCTTCTTCCCGACGGACTCCCAGAAAGGAGTGTCTTCGATGTTCCAATCTCTAATATTCGCCATCGTTCAACTGAATGGGAGGCATTATCTGTATTTCAAGTATTGTAGTCGGTGACCCGTCCGCGTCAACTCGACCGATCCATCTCTCTCATGAGTTGAGGTGCCTTTTCATGCATCATTCCCTGTACGACGCGATGCATCCAGAACAGGCAGGCGAACGAGAGTAAAAACATGAACATCCAGGAACTCGTCCATAGCCCTGTGTACTCGAGAAGATATCCGAAGATGATCGGACAGACGAATCCACCCAGTCCTCCGAGTACACCGACCATTCCTCCGACGACGCCGACCTCTTCCGGGAAATAGTCCGGGATATGTTTGTAGACGGCGGCCTTACCGATCCCCCAGACGCTCCCGATAAGGATCACCAGAACAGCAAAGACCCGGACATTCGCCTGGAAATAGATCAGAGACACGCCTCTGGCCAGGAGTTGCTTTTTATGGACCATGTCTCCGACCTCGACGATTGGCTCCTGCCAGGCTTCCTTGGTCGGAAAAATCAGTGTTCGCTCGTCGACGTTGTCGAGCTTTCCGGTTCTCACGGACAACGCGTACTGCACGTCTCCAACGGAAATCGATGATTCGGAAACTTCGGTTACGACGCCACCGCTTCTCGCCATAATGCCACGTCCGGGCGACGAGATTTCCATCCGCGGAACGGTCAGCATGAAGCAGATCAGAACGGAGGCGCCGAATACCCAGTACATCACCTTCCGTGCTCCCCATTTGTCGGACATCCAGCCACCTGCGGCGCGAATCACTCCCGATGGAAAACTGAAGAGAGCTGCGAAGATGCCGGCCGTGACGAGCGGAAGTGCGTAGACATTGACGAAGTACGGGACCA
Organism: Bacteroidota bacterium; assembly: GCA_022571135.1. Taxonomy (GTDB): domain Bacteria; phylum Bacteroidota; class Rhodothermia; order Rhodothermales; family UBA10348; genus JACZYK01. Next base: position 6,030 of record JACZYK010000009.1, on the reverse strand, counting down.
ACCACTGCGAGAATGCCACGAAGCATCCGAACACCAGGAAGTAGTATAGGCCGAACCTCCAGACGCGTACATTTTTGAGAGGTTTCAGAAGTCCCTTCAGCGTCGTGTCGGTCAGTTGCGGCTTCTTGTTCTCGGTGAAAATCAAGAAGATGATCCCCATCGCCAGCAGGGCTGCCGCATAGATCTTCGGCAACATCCTCCATCCGTCCAGATTTGCTGCAGTATCAGTCAGAAAATTCAGAAGCGAAGGTGCGAGCAGCATCGTGAGGGCAGCTCCAGCGTTCCCCGCACCGAAGATTCCGAGCGCAGTGCCCTGCCATTTCTTCGGATACCAGACGGAGGTAAAGGCGATACCGATCGCAAAGCTCACGCCGGTCAGTCCAAATCCGAAGCTTGCAAGGGCGAACGTCGAAAAGCTGTTCGCATATCCGAGAAGAAACATCGGAATCGCACAGAGGAGTAGCAGAATCCCGTAAACGGGCTTCCCTCCGTACTTCTCGGTCAGAATCCCCGCCGGAAGTCGAAAGATCGCGCCGGTCAGCACGGGAATTCCCAGGAGCCATCCAATCTCGACGGGTCCCCAATCGAAGATCTGGTTGTCCACGAGGAAGGTGACCAAGACGCCGTTCAGCATCCATGCTGCAAAACAGATCGTGAAAGCGAGCGTGTTGAAGAAGAGGGCTTTCCGGGATTTCGAAGTGACTTGCTCCTGCATAGCATTGTGCGCTCTCTAGAGTTGATCTGGAGATTCGTTTCCGAGGCGGCGTTCTTTTCAAGTATTCTTCGGCCGCGTCGGCGTCCATCCTGACTTCGGGGCTCTGATTGATTCCCTTTTCCAGTTCCATATGACGCGCTGGTACGGCCGCCACAGGTAATGAAGAGGAACGACCAGGAGGTGGACGAGGCGCGTGAACGGAATCAGCAGAACGATCAGATAGGCGCCGATCACATGAAACTTGATGCTCCAGGGCATCGCGACGATCGCAGCCGTGTCGGGCTGCAGCATTAGGATGCTGCGGAGATACGGAGTCAGAGAGGCAGCGAACCAGGATGATCCCCACCGGAAATTCAACGCCGTCCAGAGTCCGAACACAGTCTGAACCAGAAGAAGGACCAGGATGACGATGTCCATCGCGCTCGTGACCGCTCGGATGCGTGCACTTGAGAACCGTCGTACGACGAGAGCAATCAGACCCCAGAGAACGCTCAGGCCGAAGACGAAGGCCGTGACTTCAAGAATCAGCAGCCGTACGGGCTCACTGTTCCACGCCAGGACACCGCTCGGAATCAGAAAGGCGACCAGATGTCCAAAGAACAGAAACAGAATACCCCAGTGAAACGGCATCGAACCCCAGAACAGGGTCCGTTTTTCCAGAAAGCCTGACGAAAGGGATGAATATTTGAAACTCGTCACCCGGTAGCGGTAGATCGTACCCACCAGGAAGATGACCAACGCGATGTACGGTAACCCGGTGAACAGGAATGTGTCAAGCATTTGCATGATCTCCAGGAATTGGATTAAAATTCTGGTTCAAGAGCCTGTTTGCAGGCGGCTACAGTGCGCTTTCACGTAGCGTCAAAAGACTCCAGCTCGATTTCCGTCCCGATGCCCTTAAGGAAATCGGATGATTGCTGCGGCTCGATTTCCTCTCTCAGATGAAAGTCTTCCTGGATGACAGAATACAGAGCCATTAGAGGAAGCCGGTATATGGTCCTGCTCCCCGCGGGGCTTTCGATCAGGGTCCTGTGGTGCTTCCTGTAGACTTTTTGCTTCTGTTCGATCTTGCCGGGATCGAACTCGCCGATGATTTTCTGAAGAGCCGGCGCGAGGAGCCTGTCAACGAGTTCCGTACGAAACGCGTCATCCTCCAGCAACGGTAACAGGCGCAGCACATTCGGCAGATGATCCGCAAGTTCGTCGTAACACGGATTCCCGACCTGCTTGTGCTCTCGGTTCATGTTGACAAGCATCGCACCGCGCTTGTAGTCGTCTCCGAAAAGGATATAGCCGATGTCGAGCGTCGTGATAGCCTGGACGTCGAACGAGCGTATGTAGAGTTCTTCGAGCTCGAAGAGCGGCGTCCCGGAAATCGCTGCCGTAAAGTCTTCCATGAGCGCACCCGCCCGCGGGTAATGCTCGTCCAGATAGGACTGTACGCCTTCAACTTTCTCGTAAATGTCCGTGTCCGGATAGGAAAACAGTTCGGCGAACTGGGTGTAGTGCTCCATTACAATCCTCTGGCAGGCTTTTCTTTGAAACCGAACCCTACCGATCCTTTGGCATCACCCGTGTATTCCAACATCTCGATGGCCTGTTCGCGGTGAGCCGGAGGGATCACGAATCGGTCATCGAATTTGGCCAGTGATGTCAGGTAATAAATGTCATCCGCGGTATCCGCTTCCAGACCGACGTCGGCCAGCGTTGCCGCGACTTTCTTCCCGTCCATGTCGCCGACCGTCATTGCGCGACGGTGAATACGAACGGCCATTAATTTTTTGAGGCGCTCGATGATCTTTGTTTCGTCGCCGCCACTGAACATGTTGGCCATGTATTTGATCGGGAAGCGGACCTGTTCGATCGTGCCCCACAGCTCATCGGTAGCCGTGTCGTAGAGCCAGTCGTCGCCCCAGTGCTTCGCAATCGGATTCAGCTTTTTTGCCTGCTCGGCCGTTTTTGATTCACTGATGGAAGCCATCACCGGAAGAAGCGGCGGTACGTAGAAAAGCATCGGGAGCGTTCTGAACTCCGGATGAAGCGGAAGGGCCAGTTCCCATTCCTTTACAAATTTGTAGACCGGTGAGGTCTGCGCCGCTTTGAGCGTTGAGTCTGCGACACCGTTTTTCTTCGCCGCCTCGATCACCGCCGGGTCGAACGGATCCAGGAGCATCTCCATTTGAAGATCGACCAGATCCCTCTCGTCTGCAGAAGCTATCTCGCGAATACGATCCGCGTCGTATAGCATGACGCCCAGATACCGAATCCGACCTACGCACGAATGCATGCACGCGGGAGCATGACCCGATTCGAGACGGGGATAACAAAGAATGCACTTCTCAGATTTTCCCGTACTCCAGTTGTAGTAAGATTTCTTGTACGGACAGGCTGTGACGCACATACGCCACGCGCGGCAGACTTTCTGATTGATAAGTACGATGCCGTCTTCACCCCTCTTGTAGATGGCCCCGGAAGGACAGCTTGCGACACAGGCCGGATTCAGGCAGTGATTGCAGATCCTGGGCAGGTAGAAGAACGCCATCTTCTCCAATTGGAACATCGCTTCCTGCTCGGCCGGTGACAGATTCGCCAGGTTTGGATCGTGGCGTGCATAATCGGGCGTTCCACCGAGGTCGTCATCCCAGTTGGGCCCCATCTTGATATCGATCGGCTTGCCTGTAATCAGCGAAACCGGTCGCGCCGTCGGTTGATCGTCGCCCTCCGGAGACTCGATCAGATCGAGATACTTATATGTGAACGGCTCGTAATAATCGCCAAGTACGGGCAGATGGGGATTGTGGAAAATATTGAGAAGGCCTCTGAGTTTTCCGGCCCCTCTCAGTGAAAGCTCCCCATTCTTCTTCTGCCATCCTCCCTTGTAGATATCCTGGTCCTCCCACTTGGTCGGATATCCGGTACCAGGCTTGGTTTCAACGTTGTTCCACCACATATATTCGGCGCCTTTGCGGTCCGTCCATATGTTCTTGCACGCGACCGAGCAGGTATGACACCCGATGCACTTGTCCAGGTGGAAGAGCATCGATACTTGGGCTCTAACGTCCATTTCTTCTTCTATTTTGTTCAGGAGTCGCTGTTCAATCAGAACTCGACCTTATCCATCTTCTTGATTACAACGTGCGTATCCCGGTTGGTAGCCGTCGGGCCCCAGTAATTGAAGTGGTACGTAAACTGTCCGTACCCTCCAGCCAGTAGATTCGGCTTGAGATGCGTACGCGTGATACTGTTGTTGCCACCGGCGCGTCGTCCGCCCCGGACCTGGGACTTCGGGATGCTGATTGTTCTTTCCGCCGCGTGATAGACGATGCAGACTCCCCGTGGAATCCTCGAACTCACGACCGCGCGCGTACAGTAGACGCCGTGGTCGTTGTAGACCTCAACCCAGTCGTTGTCCTGGATTCCGAGTTCAGCGGCATCTTCTTCGTTGATCCAGCACGGCTCCATCCCTCTCGACAGCGTCAGCATTCGAAGGTTGTCCATGTAGGTGGAGTGGATGTGCCACTTGCCATGCGGCGTCAGGCAATTGAGCACCTTTGCATCGCCGTCCTTAAGCGTCTCGCGCAGATCTCCGTAAACCTCGGGCTTTGGGGATGGCTTGTACGTAGGTAGATGTTCGCCAAACGCGATGTACATTTCGTGGTCCAGGTAGAAATGCTGGCGTCCGGTGAGCGTTCTCCATGGAACCAGACGCTCCACATTGTACGTGAACGCCGAATAAGCCCGGCCTTCGTTCATCAGACCCGACCAGACGGGAGACGTGTTGTATCGCCTGGGCTGCGACTGAAGATCCTTGAACGTCATTCGTACGTCCCGACTCCCCTCGGCCAGGTCGGCCAGCATCAGCCCCGTTTTTTCTTCCATATTCCGGTAAGCGCGAACGGTGGCCTCTCCGTTGGTCAGAGAGGAGAGATGAAGTACGACGTTCGCGGCCGACACGTCTTCTTTGAGCGACGGATATACTTTGCCGTCGATCTTCTCGACGGGGAAATGTGCCGACTCGACCATCTCGTCATAGAGATCCTCGCACATGTAGTGACTACCGTGTGCTCCCAGTCCGTCCTTGCGCACGCCGGGACCGAGAGAGATAAACTTCTCGTAGATCTTCGTATAGTCACGCTCGACGACAGAGAGTTTGTGCATCGTCTTGCCCGGCACGGCCTCGCATTCTCCATGGAACCAGTCCTTTACGGTAAGCTGGGAGATCTCGTCTTTGGTGTCGTGCGAGAGAGGAGCCGTCACGATATCCTTCTGCGGCTCGGACAGATGCGTTGCCGCGAGTTCGCTGGTAACGCGGGCGAGCTCCCGAAAGATGTCCCAGTCGGTCTTGGACTCCCAGACAGGCGCGATCGCAGCCGACAGCGGATGTATGAAGGAGTGCATGTCAGTGCTGTTCAGATCATCCTTCTCGTACCACGAAGCGGCTGGAAGGACGATGTCCGAATAGAGCGCCGACGAGTCCATGCGGAAGTTCAGATCCACGACGAGATCCATTTTCCCAACGGGAGCGATGTCGTGCCACTTGAGCTCTTCGGTGGGCTCGTCGTCGATATCCTTCGCGATGGCATTCGAATGTGTCCCGAGATAATGCTTGAGCAGATACTCATGCCCCTTCATGCTTCCCGCAATCGCGTTACCCCGCCAGATGTACCACACTCTCGGATGGTTTGCTTCCGCTTCCGGATCCCCGACGGCGTACCCCAGTTCCTTCGATTTCAGCTTCTCAACGGCGTACTTGACGATATCTGCGTCTGTTTCTGCGCCGTTTTTGACCGCCTCCTTGCTGAGTTCGAGGGTGTTTCGGTCGAACTGGGGATAGAACGGCATCCACCCCATGCGGACGGACTTGTAGATCCAATCGGCGTGGTGCCCACGCGTCCACTCGTTGTCGGGCGTGGCGTTGTAAGCCGAGTGGTGACCGTCATAACGATACTGACACGTATTGATATAGTGCCAGATCGGTGTCTGCTGTAGTCGCGGGGGGACCTGCCAGTCTTTCGCAAATGCTATGGAGCCCCAGGAATCCGTGGGCGCCAGCTTTTCCTGGCCGACATAGTGATTCAGTCCGCCTCCATTTTTTCCAACACAACCGCAGAACATTAGGGCGTTGATACCCGCGCGATAGATGAGGTTGTTGTGGAACCAGTGATTTATGCCCGCTCCGATGATGATCGAACACTTCCCTTCGGTGACTTCGGCCGTCTGAGCCCATTCCCGGGCAACCTGAAGCACCGTCTTCGAATCGACACCGGTGAAGATTTCCTGCCACGCCGGTGTGTAGGCGGCGTCCTTGTCGTCGT
>JACZYK010000218.1 GCA_022571135.1 Bacteroidota bacterium | reverse complement strand
CCGCTGGTATTTCGGACAAAAAAATCACGATTCGAATTCATTCTGATTGGCGTTTCGTCACTCTGGATCGTTGGAAATCTATTGCGTCTCCTCTTGGTCGAACTACTCGGACCGCCCGAGACCGATTCTTCCTACGACATCGTCTTCCAGATCCTGACGCTCGTCGGCCTCCTCGGGTGGATCGGTTTCCCTGTGCTGCTTCTCGAGAAAGTAATCGCTGAGGCTAAACTCGCTGGGAAAGGGCCTCTCAGAAAAATTCATTACGTCGCCTACGCCGTCCCGATAATTCTGGTACCCCCTGTAATGTACACGGTGCTTTTCGGGCACCTGGGGCCTATCACGATAGAGGATATGCTTATCCCGATCCTCTTCTACGCGTCCTGCTATATTGCCGGTGCGGCTTTCCTCGTATTCGTCTCTTATCTGGGGAAGGACGATGAGACGCAGCATATTCTGGGAGAATGGGGACGATCGGGAGCCGCGATCATCCTGAGCATCGCGATTTTGGTCTCCTTCGCGGTACTTGGTTTCATTCCTATTTTCCTATCGGTGTCGGACACGACGGCGGGCTGGATCATCGTTGGGGCCCAGCTTCTTGCCGTCGCGCCGGTCACACTGTTCAGCCTCGGTACGCTCAGACATGGAAAGGTCGATGAAATCCTGACGAGAGCCTTCGTATCCGTATTTGTTCTAGGCCTGATATTCTTTGCGTTCGTGGGCGGCCTGAGCGTCATGGAGTCCGCCTTGAGCCGTACCGGAGCCTCCCGTGTGGTTATCGAGGGGTTGTACGTCGTCCTTCTCCTCGTCCTTTTCGAACGTATAGCCCGACGGCTGAGACTCTTTGCTTCGTCCTTCTTTTCGTCCGAGCGATACAAGGCACGGAAACAGCTGAGCCGATTTCAGGCTGAGATGGCCGATCTTCTCGAGGCCGATCTGCTCGCACAGCGCACTGTCGAAATCATAGGAATCGTGTTCAAGGCGCGCTCGGCTATAGTGTTTCTCCCGTCCACGACCGGAAAGGATGAGTGGGTTACCGGCCGCTTTCATCCTGAACCACCCTATTTCACCGAGCAGGTGTTTAATCTCGTATGGCCACACTTCAGGAAGTCCCCGTCGATCTGGGCCCGAAACCCAGAATTGAACGAGAACACGGTGCCTCCGGAACTGGCGGACGTTCTTCAGGAGCACCAAGCCGCGCTCGTGGTCCCGATATATGCTGAGAGCGAAGCAAGAGGATTGATCGTATTCGGGCGGAAGACTCGGCGTCGAGCTGTGTACAACCTCGAAGATCTCGAACAGATGCGTACTCTCGGCAACCAACTGGCCCTAGCAGTCGAGCGTCTCAAACTCGTAGAGCGCGAACGGCAACTGGCAAAAGCAACATCGAATGCTCACCTCCGTGCGCTTCGTGCGCAGATCAATCCGCACTTTCTATTCAACACGCTCAATACAATACTGTCGCTTATCGAGGAGCGACCCGAAGAGGCAGAGGCGGTGGTAGAGCATCTGGCATCTATCTTTCGTTATACGCTGCAGGCCGGCGACAAGGCGTTCGTAGGTATGGAGGACGAATTCGCGCTTGTGGATCACTATCTAAGGATCGAAAGCGCTCGTTTCGGCGACCGTCTAACGGTCGACTGCACGATGGATCCTTCATTGGCCGGGCATCCGGTGCCGGCACTCACCGTTCAAACGATCGTTGAAAACGCCATAAAGCATGGACTGGAAAAGAGAAGGGACAAGGGAAGATTGGTTCTCTCGTGCAAAGCAGATACCGGAGGATCGGCCGTCGTCGAGGTCGTCGACAGCGGTGTCGGAATTCCGGCCCTGTTCGGGGCGCCCGAACCCCTCGTTGGAGCGGCGCCATTCTTCGGCATCGGACTGTCGAACGTCGCGGCACGACTGGAGAAGCACTATGGCCGATCGGATCTCCTGACCATGGAGAGCGATCCCGATTCGGGAACCAGGGTAACCCTTCGATTTCCACCCGCAGAAGTTTCGGAGTTCTCCGGCGACGGTGTTTCGAGCCCTCAGGACGTGGTCAATACTCAATCATCTCACCGGAATTAGAATCTCTTTCTCACGTTGAATTGAAATTAACCGATTGAAATTAACCGCATACCGCTATGCTTCGTGTGTTCGTAGTCGATGACGAGCCACCCGCACGTCGCAGACTTAAAAAGCTGCTAATCAGCCTTAAGGGAAAAGACCGCCTGGAAATAGTCGGGGAAGCCTCGGACGGAGTAGAGGCTGTCAAACTGCTCAATACAACCGACGTGGATGTTCTATTTCTCGACATCCATATGCCCGGGCATGACGGGTTCGAGGTCCTCGATCGACTCGATCCTCAGAAGCGACCGATCGTCGTGTTTACGACGGCATATGACGAGTATGCCATTCGTGCGTTCGAGGCCAATGCAGTCGATTATCTCCTGAAGCCCATTCCCAGAGAGCGCCTTGACGAAGCCCTGGCACGTGCAGAAAGACTCGTCAAAAGGCCAGATAACAGAATTGCTACCGACGATCAGCTGGCGAGACTGCTCGACTGGATGGACACCCGCGCCGAAACGACGGAAACCGACAAAGAATCGTCCCGCTCGGAGGCGGCGATCGAACAGCTCTCAATACCGTATCGAGATAGAATACTGGTCGTTCCCGTCGAGCGTTTGGTTTCCATCGAGATCTCGGAGGGGATTACACGCGTTTTCATTATTGAGGACGATCAGGCAGCGCCCAGACCGAGACTGAAGCAGCACATCGTGAGTTACACGCTGGATCAGCTAGCGGGCCTGCTCGACCCGGAAGACTTCGTGCGCGTACACCGGTCGGCTATCGTACGGTTCGCGCACATAAAGGAGCTTGTGCCCTGGTTCTCAGGTCGCTACAAACTCATCATGACGGGTAATCACGAAGTCATCGCGAGTCGGGAAAGATCGAAGCTGCTGAAAGAGAGATTGATGATCTGATGCCCGGGTCTTGGCGGGGTCCGGGACTCGCCGGTACAGCGCGAGAGGGTGCGCGGGGTCCGGGACTCCGCCGGCCTCTGCGCGAAAAAGTTCGGTGCGAACCAGCTATCGAACGATGGTGATCCCGCGCGTAATGCGCCGAGTACCATCCGAGAGCACCAGGAAGTATGTCCCGCTGCCCATTCTTCTTCCGGAGATGTCCACCCCATCCCACCGTAGGACATGTGATCCGGCAGCAAAGAGATCACCATCGACCAGCAGAGCCCGCGCGCGACCGAGCACGTCGTACACCCTGATTTCCATAAGCGATGGCGCGTCGAGTTCGAATCGGATCTCTACGGCAGCGTTCATGGGGTTCGGCGCAACTGATGTAAAACGGTATGGAATGGCGTTAACTCGTTCCGAGGCAAGGGAAGTCGCGTCGACAATGGCGAAGTTGCTTTCGTCGCTTTCCATTGAATTGGCGCTGATTCCGGTGACCATGTAGTAATACGGATCCTCGTGATTCTCGGGCCGATCCGTGTACTCGGGTCCGTACGTGACGGCGAGCAGGTTGGCCGGATCGTTCGTTACAGCGCGTGGATCGGGCTCGGTAGCCGTTCGGATCCGGTATACACCGAACCGCCGCGCGAGCGCAAGGCCGAATATCGACGGATCCCACCTCAGATCGACGCTCCCATCCGTCCTGGACGCCGCCGTTAGATTGTCCGGGGCACCCGGTATCGAAAATACGTCTCGATGCGACATCACGGGTGTCAGCGCGAGCGTCGCATAGAGGTCGTTTCGCAGAAAATCGGATACGCCATTAAACCGCGTCAGATTGGCAGCGCGGAAAAGTACATTCCCCTGTATCCCGTCGATCTCCCTTCCAAAACGAATCTGATCGGGTATTTCCTGAGGCCCGAAGAGCACCGTGTCCGTCGTCGCAGGATCAACCCGATACGCAGCCAGGCCCGGGTAGATGTGGCGGCCGTTCGAAACGGACACCCACCACGGCGCAAGCGTACCGAAATCCTGTTTGCCACCGAACGGCCAGTAGAGCTGGGGTACCAGGTAGTCGACCCACCCCTCGTCCAACCAATTCCTTGCATCGCCATAGATCACATCGACCGATGAGAGACCGACAATACCCTCAGGAACCCCGCTTCGCCAGATCCCGAACGGACTGATGCCGAATTTCAGGTCGGGATTCTGCGCCGCCACGGCTTCCGCGGTCTGGCGTACGAACCGATCGATGTTGTCGCGCCGCCAGTCAGCGATACTGGAAAACCCACCCCCATGCTGGTCGAACGTCAATTGGTCTTCCGTTCCGATTTCATCCGGCGGCTCAGGGTAGAAATAGTCGTCGAAGTGCACGCCGTCGATGTCGTAGCGCCGTACGACGTCGATGATCACGTCCACCACGTAATCCCTGACCTCCGGCAGTCCCGGATTCAGAATCACCAGATCACCGTTGATCACGAGTATCCACTCCGGGTGCTCGCGCATGACATGCGTCGGATGAATCGGGTAGGCCGCCACATTGGCCTCCGCCCGAAAAGGATTGAACCAGGCGTGGAGCTCCATCCCCCTCTCGTGCGCCAGTTCGATAGCGTACTCCAGCGGATCGTACAGCGGGTCCGGCGCCCGGCCCTGCGTGCCCGTCAGGTGCCTCGACCACGGCTCGATCGCCGACGCGTACATGGCATCTGATTCGGAGCGGATCTGGAAGAAGACGGCATTGATACCCGCATCGGCCAGGCCATCCATCATAGCCGTCAGCTGTGTTTTTTGCTCGGAGGTCGGGTGAAACGGCGAGACGGGCCAGTCCAGGTTGCTGATCGTCGCGATCCATGCTCCGCGGAACTCATGCTTCGGATTCGTTGACTGGGCACGCGCGACAGACAGCGGAGAAAGAGCCATCAATAACCATAGTACAGTGATTCCTACCGGTCTCATATACAATCAGGGAATCGTCCAGCGATTTCTGCCGCAAAGGTGACAGGAATAATAAGTAAAAGGCGACGCAGTTCTGAGGCTATCCGGCATACTCCTCAGATCACCGCCTCGTCCTGATCACCGATACCTCTCACCCGAACGACAATAGTGAATACGTGAACATGGGGGCGGAAAATAGTTTCAGGATCTTCTGGCTCTAGGAATCGGATTCGAAAATG
>JACZYK010000217.1 GCA_022571135.1 Bacteroidota bacterium | reverse complement strand
GCCAGAACCCCCGCAGACCCGGCTGTCGTCAGCGAGATCGATGGTCTTGTCTCGTTCGGTGGAAGAAAGAGAGGTTCCCAAGAGGTCATCGTCACGAGTCGCGACGGCACTGAATCGAAGACGTACATGGTATCGCTCACCAAGCACATGCTCGTGCACGAAAACGACTTCGTAAGGGCTGGAGATCAATTATCCGACGGGCAGGTTTCGCCGCAGGATATCCTCAGTATCCTTGGTCCTCGAGCCGTGCAGGAGTATCTCGTGAACGAGATTCAGGAGGTATACCGTCTGCAGGGTGTTACTATCAACGACAAGCATATCGAGACGATCGTTCGTCAGATGATGCAGAAGGTCCGCGTGGTAGATCCTGGAGATGCTAATCTACTGGAGGACGACCTCGTAGATCGCTTCGTGATGGAGGATATGAACGACAGTCTGTATGACAACTTCGTGGTGACCCATCCCGGCGACTCGGATCTTCAGATCGGGCAGGTTGTCGACCGGAGAAAACTCAGGGAAGTGAATTCGAGAATGAAGCGTCAGGACAAGATCGCTGCCGAGGTCAGAGATACACAGCCTGCGGTTGCCGAGCCCGTGCTCCTCGGAATCACCCAGGGGGCACTTTCGACGGATTCATTCATATCGGCCGCTTCGTTCCAGGAGACGACGAAAGTGCTTACGGAGGCCGCTATCATGGGCAAGACGGACCCGCTTTACGGTCTGAAGGAGAACGTGATCGTCGGACATCTCATCCCGGCGGGAACGGGCCAGCGACAGTTCAGCGACATTATTGTCGGTTCTAAGGCCGAACTCGAGGAGATTCAGTCGGCTTTCGGCGCCGGTAAGAACGAGGCTGCCGACGGTAGGGCGTCCGTTGAGTCTGTTGAGACCACCTAGGGCCTGTTTGCAGGCGGCTACAGGACGCTATCAGGATAGCGTTAATAGGCCCTGAACACATCTCCAGAACTGGTACTCCAATAAATCCGGCCAACCGCTAACCCCCCGGCCCCCCGAGCGGTGGCGATATTTTTTTTGAGGCCTTTTTCGAGTTGCGATTCCGACTGCAGCGGACCGAAAACCTCTCGTGCTTCGATCAAAATGCTTCTCCTTCGAATCTTTGCGTAATACACCGGCCTCTGCTGCATCAAAGACTCGATATCGTCGTAGGAGCCGAAATTCATAGATAAAGGACATGGTTCGGCTCCGTGAAGGGCTAAACGGGAATTGAGATGCTCAGAGACATTTACTTGGAATTCGGTACGCCGGGTATGCTGGTGATTGCGACGTTGCTCGTGGCGACGGTTCTTTCGTGGTTCATGGCGCTCGCAGGCGTCGTAGTCTCCTCTCTTCCGAAATTTCTGAAAGTCATACTCGTATTGGTTCTATCGGCTGTTCCACCCGTGTCCATCCTGGTTCTGGGATTTTTTCTGTTCGAGTCGTCGTTACGACCCGGTCCGCAGCGTCGATCTGTACAGCTTCGCCCGGCCGAGACCGAAGTGGCCATGCGCAGCCGCCCGGTGATAGCGCACAGTCGAACGCTTCTCAAACCGGCGCCTGTTTACTCGGAAGTAGCCTGAAACCTGGCCGATCGGCTGCGGGCCGTACCGTATATTTTCACGGTCTCATCAGGCCTCTTTTCCGTAATCTCCCGATGCTCCTGCGTCTTCGCTTTTTTCACATTGGAGAGAGATAGCGCATCGAAGTACTTTTCCAGACTCTCGGATAGCGAATCGCTTCAGGGCAATGAAGACAATAAAAGTCGGGATTATTGGTGCGGGCGGCATGGCGCATACGCATGCGAGCGACTTTGCCGATCTCGAAGGCGTAGTGATCACAGCCGTATGTGACGTCGACCAGGAACGTGCTTCCGACTTTGCTACCAGATACGGCATTTCCCATGTCTACAGAGACTCCGCCAGGCTGATACGCGAGGCAGACGTCGATGCCGTGAGTATCGTAACGCCCGACCGTTCCCATGCCCCGATCACGCTTGATGCCGTGGGGGCCGGTCTGCATACGTTATGCGAGAAGCCGCTTGCGACCACCGTTGCCGATGCCCAAGAGATGGCCGGCGCCGCGATGAAAGCCGGCTTGGTGAATATGGTTAATTTTTCCTATCGGCGTTCGTCGGCCTTGCATGCGGCCAGGCGAATGATAGACGAAGGAAGGATAGGCCGCCTGGTGCATTTCGAGGGACATTATCTGCAATCCTGGCTGATATCGCGTGCCTGGGGGGACTGGAGGACGGAGGATCGGTGGCTCTGGCGGCTTTCCACCGAACGCGGCAGCAGTGGTGCGCTCGGAGATATCGGCGTGCATCTACTGGATTTTGTCACATTCCCGGCGGGCGATATCGAATGGGTGGACTGTACGCTTCGGACACTGCCGAAAGCTGACGGGGCGCGAATGCGTGGGTATAAGCTCGATGCCAACGATTCCGCGGTAATAACCGCCTCGCTTTCGAACGGCGCCCTTGGATCGCTTCATCTGAGCCGATGGGCGAGTGGACACCTCAACACCATCGGAATGACGCTGTATGGAGAGAGGGGAGCACTCAGGATCGATCTTGACCAGTCGTGGGAAACACTCTGGTGCTGTCTGGGCGAGGACGTCGAAAAGGCGAAGTGGCGCCGCAGGACCTACAAACGGGGACCTTCCGTGATCGAACGCTTCGTGAGAAGCATTAAACGTGGTAAGAGCGAACAGCCGGATTTTGCCAGGGGCGCCTATGTCCAGCGCCTGCTTCAGGCATGCTTCGATTCGGATTTGAATCGGGCGCGGGTCAAAATCTGACGGCTTTGAAGCCGTAGGATGATGTTCAGACAGCGTCATTGCAAGCGGACCAGAATGGCGTCAACCCCGACCACTCACTTCAGCGAGCCGGTGGGATTGGGCACGAAACCGCCACCACGACACTTTTTGAGGTAGTGCAGAGCGTGGATCTGACCGGTCATTTCCAGTTCGTCTTTATAGGCCGGATCATGCCACCCCTCGATATCGATGGATCCGGTGTAACCGCCCACACGAAGATCGCTGATGAGAGCCGTCCAGTCGCAGTCTCCAAATCCCGGAGTCCTGTGGTGCGCAAATGGAATCGAACCCCTGACGCCGTGCTTGTTGACGACGTCCCGGTGGATGGTGGCGCACTTGCCGTGGAGGTGAAAGATCCGGGGGATCCAGTCTCGAAGCTGTGGAAGAGGATCGATCAGATTGATCATCTGGTGGCAAGGCTCCCACTCCAGGCCTACGTTTTCAGCCCCCAGCGCGTCGAACATCAATTCCCATGCGTCCGGACCGTGGGCAATATTCCAGTCGCCTCGCTGCCAATTACCTTCCATTGCACAGTTCTCGAAGGCTATCCGGATGCCTTTAGTATCCGCCGATTCCGCAATGGGACCGAACACATCGACGAATCTCGGGATGTTTTCGTCAATCGGCACGTCGCGGATACGCCCGGTGAATCCGGCTACGATATCGGTTCCGAAATCTCCGGCGTGATTTATCACCGAATTCCAACTCCTTCTGGTCTCCTCGGCATCCTCGTCCGATTCCAGCGGATTTCCGTAGATGCCGAGTGCGCTTATGACGGCTCCAGTTCCGTCGAGTACTGAACGGACTCGTGCCGCAAGATCTGCCAGATCCGTGTCGCCGATCGATTTCCAGAACGTAATCTGAAACGACTCGAATCCATGATCGACAATTTCCCCGATGTAAGATGCGGGATCGGCGATCAGACCTGGAACGAGTGTGCCAATCCGAACATCCTGAAGGGGATTCTGGTTCATACCGATTTCCAACAACTCGTCCACCTGGGGAGGATGGGAGGGAGGCGTATCAGTTGAACGCATCCGTTGCATGTGGGTTTTGAGGCGTGAATACTATGACGAGGTACGTGTCAGGGGTCTGACCTGCAATTGACTGCGATCACGGAGACCACCTCTCTTTCCGCTGTTCCGCCGGTGGGCCTGTTGAGGAGCTCTCCGTTTACGACAAAGGAGGATGATCCACCTCCGTCGATATTGAATGCAGCCACGGCGCCCACATCGTTCATCAGCTCCGCCAACTCGACCAGATCCACTCCCCGACTCGCAGTCTGCCGGCCGTCAATGACCATAAGTATCAGGTCTCCATTGGCCGCAATCCCGGCCGCTGTTCGAGGATGTACTTCAGGTATCGATGAGCCGAAAAATACCTCTTCGTTTACCGTAATGCGAAGTCTTCCGTCTTCTAGCAGAGACGGCCCTCCCGACACGGCGTCCGTCACGGACCAGGTCGAGGCGAGTGTGTAATCCAGAGGAGGCGCCGGAACTCCGGGTGCGTGTGCCGGAGGTGAGGCCCAGATGAAGATCGTATCGCTGCGGGTCGAGGCCCACCCGATTTTTGCACTGCCATCATGGCTGAAGCCGATCGTGGCCCGTGCGATCTCAAAGCGGAGGTTGTCTTTGAAAATCCCGGATGTAGCACGACTTATCATGCGTCCTTCCGAAACGAGCAGGCCGACATGTTGGCTGGGGTTGAGATCCATCCGGAAATAACCCCCGTTGACCACGACGCAGGCGCCAAGATCCCGCGCCATGCTGGACGCGGTCTCTCTGCCGTCTTCTTCGTCGGATGCCATCACGCGCACCTCTATCTCAGGCGACGTCAGGTCGATGCGCGTATACCACGCCCTGAGAGGCCCCTTTTTGTCCGTTCCGAAGAAGACGGTGACACCTGTTCCCAATCTCCCGACCGACTCTGTCACGTCGGTCCACTCCAGTTCCAGTTCGTCGGAAGATCGATCGCGGCACTGGCAGGTGACGTGGACATCATGAAGAAGACCGGCAGGATTCTCCTAACACGCCGGCAAGCCACGGAATATGGGTTTACGGATGTCAATGGAAAACAGCCGGACACACAGATGCCCGATCCCGACGCAAATTATTACGCCTTTGACATCGCGAAGCTGTTGTCCAAAGCAGCATCGTAGACACGCCGAAATCAGAATAGTTCACCTCGCATTGGAAATGAGTCGGATCCATGGAGCATTACCTACGTTGTAAGGGAAGGGCATTGAGGCGAAGGAAGGGGGTATAGAGAGAGGTATATCATTGGTTTGGTTCTTCTGAACATACGCGCGCGAGGATTCTTGTCTTG